>CAYITQ010000060.1:0-1585 GCA_964366335.1 uncultured Gammaproteobacteria bacterium | reverse complement strand
TGGAAACTCCGCATGCGGTAAAATTGGTATTGGCAGAAAAAATTGATAACGACCACGATTTGAGGGAATGGTTTGATTTATAAATTGTACATTTGGGGAATGAGTAGGTAATTTACACAGTTGATTGTTTGGGAAATTAAATATATAAATTTAGAGTGACACTTTATTTGAAATACCGCCCGCAAAATATATCCGAGCTGGATTTGGTGTCCGCCCGGGAAGCACTGGAAAAAACCTTCAAAAATAAAAATATTCCTCATGCCTTTTTGTTTTCCGGCCCCCGCGGGACCGGCAAGACCAGTGCCGCTAGGATATTGGCCATGACGGTTAATAAAATAGACAATTGCGATACTCCGGATATTATTGAGTTGGATGCAGCCTCAAACCGGGGAATTGAGGAGATCAGGACCCTGCGTGAACAAGTAGCTCTCTCGCCCATGTCCTGCAAATACAAAGTCTATATTATTGACGAGGTACATATGTTGACCACCGAGGCGGCCAATGCTCTCTTGAAGACCCTGGAAGAACCTCCCGCCCACGTCATTTTTGTATTGTGCACAACGGACCCCCAAAAATTGCCGGAAACGGTAATTTCCCGGTGTACCCGAATAATTTTTTCCAGACCAAGTATTGATGAAATAGTTACAAAGTTAAAATTGGTAACCAAAGGTGAGAAGTATAAAATAACTCCGGAAGATTTGGATTTGATTGCCGCCGAATCCAAGGGGAGTTTTCGTGATGCAATCAAAATTTTGGAGCAAGTGATTGTCACCGGTATTATTCCAAAATCAGATGATCCGCAAGGTTTTATATCTCTGCTTCGTGCTAATGATACAAAAGCGTCATTAAAGTTTATAGACAATTTAGTCCAAAATGGAGTAAATTTGCGGTCTTTTATTGAAAGATGTGTGGAAGTTTTACGGGTAGAATTGCTGGAAACTTTGAATAAGGATATTTTGCTAGAAATTGCCGGATTTGAAAAGGCTTATGAACAGACCAGAACCACAGCGGTACAACAGTTGCCGTTGGAGGTGATGGTTATTGCCAATAGCAATGACAAAGGTTCAAAGGTTCAAAGGTTCAAAGAAGAATCACCAGCAATATCTGGGGATATCCAAATTATCTTGGACAAGTGGAACGAGATATTAAAAGTGGTCAGGCCATTTAATCATTCCATCGAGGGTTTGCTACGCTCAACCAAGCCCAAAAGCTTTGATGGGGTAAACTTTGAACTGGAAGTGTTTTACAAATTTCATTATGACAAATTGACTGAAGATAAATGCCGAAAGATAGTGGAAGACGGGGTAGCCACTGTCTTGGAGGCTCCAAAAATAGTTTTGAAATTGGTTTTGGGTAAATCCAAGCCAAAAGAGACAGAGGATCTGGCAAAAGTTGCAGAAGGGATATTTAAATGATATCATCACTTGTAATATGGGATTAGGAGACATGATGGGAAAACTCGGGGATATGAACAAACTGCGTCAGCAAGCCATGACGATGCAGAAGAATTTGGCTGCGCAGACAATCACGGTTGAGGAAAATGGGGTCAAAGTGGTGATTACCGGGGATCAAAAGATCATGTCTA
>CAYITQ010000059.1:0-1645 GCA_964366335.1 uncultured Gammaproteobacteria bacterium | reverse complement strand
AGAGTCAAGTCAAAAAGGTCAAATATGAAAGAAAGACATCTAAGGGTGTTCAGGTCCGCTATGCGTTCCGGGCACACATAGGTGGAGTCAATCTGACAAAGTTTGCCTCAGAAGCCGACTGGAAGAAATTAAATGCTCCAATGGAGTAATAGTTTTTTTCTCTAAAATCCCTCCCCGATGAACATCGGGGGGGATTTTTTTGTATAATAGACATATGGTTTATCTCTATTCATTTCTGACTTTCGTTTCTATTTTGGGTGGTGGATATATTGGTCTGAAGTATAAGGATAAGTTGCATTTGATATTGGGTTTTACAGCCGGTGTATTACTCTCTGTTGTGGCTTTTGATATTCTGCCTGAAATATTTATATTGGTTAATACTACCGGAATTAATATTATCTTTCCGATGATTGCCCTGGTATCAGGGTTTTTCATATTTCATATTTTTGAAAAAATGCTTCTTATTCATCATGCTCACGAAAATGTATATGGCAAGCACAAGCATCCACATGTCGGTATTGCCTCAGCCCTCGCTCTGATCGGGCACTCATTTATGGATGGAGTTGCCATTGGTTTTGGTGGTGGAATAGTTGCGGTGGCTATAATATCTCACGCCTTTTCTGATGGCTTAAATAATGTTTCTCTGACAAACATTCACAAAAATTCCCCACTCCAATCCAGGATATTAATCTTTGCTCATGCCTTTGCTCCCATCTTGGGAACTTTGGTCACCCGTTTGTTTGTGATTCCAGATAATTTTATCTTGTTATATCTGGGCTTCTTTGCGGGATTTCTGCTCTATATCGGTGCTTCGGAAATCCTCCCCGAAGCCCACTCCGGGAACTCTTCCTGGAAAACCATTGCTATGACACTAACTGGCGTGGTGTTTATTTTTGCTATTTCCAGATTGGCGTGAATTTCAAATAAATTAAGACTTAGACCTTTTAGATTTACGAATAGCGTGCCAATAAAGTAAGGCAAAAATTGCTATGAGCAACGTAACTACAAAACCATTGTTTACCAGATCATTAAAAATATTAGGATTCATGAACCCACCTCCAATCTTGAAAATATCTCAGCAATCAAAAGGCAAGCAATCCCACCCAGTAAAGATTTAATAAAATTTGCAAGGGTAAGAAGTGTAAATGAATTAATTAAAAATCCCGGTGTAATAATAATTAAGGCAAACCATCCTGCCGCCAAATTAGTAAATAAATCCGAAAGAATTTCAGGCCTGACAGAATAATGTTTCATAATTTATTTTACCACCCAGATTTTGGCTTTGGTGCGAAGAGCCGAAAGAGTGGCAGAAATGTCTGCTTGCATTTTGGCTGAATCAGTAGAGGCTGGTACTAATTTTTCTAATTTCAATTGAAATTCAATTTGGTTTCGCAGTTCTTGCATAGTCACTCCTTGAAGCTCCAAAATCTGATTAAAGTTTTCATCAGACCCCAGCTGAGTCTTTATCTCTTCCAACTTGGCATCAATGTCTTTGGCAGTAACAGTAATTTTAAGGTTTCTCATTTCCCGGGCTACCAATTTTTGGGTTATCAATGCATCCAGAGCTTCCTTCCCCACCTTCTCGTACATCATCTGGTTTAATTCAAATCGGGTAATCGGCATGTAATTGACGACTGCAATCACC
>CAYITQ010000058.1:0-1899 GCA_964366335.1 uncultured Gammaproteobacteria bacterium | reverse complement strand
TTACATGCCCTTGCTGGCTTTGAAGCAGTCACGGCACAGTACATCCGGCCCTTTGGGCTGGAAGGGTACAGTGTCGGCTTTGCCACACTTGGAACAAGTAATAGGAAAGTCTTGTCGGGGTCCACGGTTTCCACCGCCTCCGCCTCCAAAACTGGCATTCTTGTTAGCCTTTCGGCAATCCGCACAGCGGGAAGGTGGATTGGAAAATCCTTTATCTTGGTAGAATTGCTGTTCACCAGCGGTCCACACAAAATCCTTACCACAGTCTTTACATTTCATTGTTTTATCTTGCAATTGAATTCACCTCCTTTACGCGATTTCGCTCCTAAAAGGAGGTCTACGATACAGAATACGAACATTATAACATATAGAACGCTGACGCTACAGGGAACAGGGCACAGGACGCAGGATATAGAATTCAGGGCGCAGGAGACAGGACGCAGGAGAAAGAGTATACTGAATTTATGACAACATTTAGATTCAAGAATTTAATCGTTTGGAAAAAAGCTATTAGCTTAGCTGTAATATTGGCAAAAATATCTGAAGAATTTCCAGCCCGTTTTCAATCTTCTTTTGGAGACCAATTGAGGCGGGCTGGTCTGTCAATGCCAAATAATATAGCTGAAGGCAATGGTAGAAAATCTGTGAGAGAAGCAAATAATTTTTATAATATCGCCAAGGGATCTGCCTATGAGTGTATTAGTATCTTAGAAGTTGCCTCTCAATTATCGCTGATAAATTGGACAAAATTTGATCGTGATGAAATCGAAAGTTTGGCTTATGAATCGTCCTCCTGCGCCCTGAAACCTGCGTCCTGTAGCTTTAGCGTTCTATAATACTAGTACCGCTATCACTTTACCAGTGGCTTTTTCTGAAGCTATTTGAACTTTGTCTCCGGCCTTTAGACCATCCCATTTGATTTCTGCTGCCTGAGTTCCTGATTCTGGCAATTTCCAGACGGTAATACCTGTCAGGTCAGTCAGAGTTTTTTCCACTCCGCCATCTAAGACATAAACAAATTTCTGGCCATCAGCCAGTTTTACCTCGGCCTTGTCATTATTAAATTCACTTTTAACCTCCGGGCTGGGACTGGGCAACGCGACAACAACATTTTCCCTGTTTCCTGCGTCCTGCGACCTGAATCCTATTACATACCCCGCTCCCAACCCAACCGCCAAAGCCAAAATTATCAAAATTACCGTCTTATTCATAAATTTATATTAAACCAATTGCTCATGCTTTGTCAAATAACCGCATGAACCGATTGATTCAAAAAAGTCTTAATCAGAGACTGATACGGCACATCTTGCCTGTTGGCAACTATTTTTATATCATCCAACAGTCCTTTGGGAATCCGAAGTGATATCGTCTCAGTCGAGAGTTTGAGGTTGGGAAACTTGACTCTGACCGCTTTTGACCAATCAAAATATTGGCTCGAGTTAGCTTTTTGCCAAAAAACCCGTTCTTCGTCTTCGTTTCTGAATTTGGGTATGGTTTTAAATTGTTTCATATCGTTTTTTCTCCTTTTTGTTCATGTCGCGGGCTGAAATAATTCTGATTTTATTTCTCCTATAAGTAAAATAAATTGTCAGATATCTTTTCTTACATTTGGCCAGTAATTGATATCTGGGTTCAGCTGTTGAATGAGAAACATCTTCTGTCACAAACGCATCCAAATCAAAAAAGGCTTCTTCACATTCTTGATTTGTTACTTTGTGTTTAATTAGATTTTTATCGATATTTCCCGAATCCCAATCAAATCCAAGTGCTTGGTTAAATAAATCTTGCATTTGATTGTATATTACCATAATATACTCTATTTAAATAATTGTCAAGGGTTTGCTTCCATCCACAAATTATTCTGTCTTAAAAGGGGTTTGGGGAGTTTCATTAAAATAT
>CAYITQ010000057.1:0-2182 GCA_964366335.1 uncultured Gammaproteobacteria bacterium | reverse complement strand
TATTCCCATTCAGCATGCCCCAAATCTTCACAAAACGCCACCGGAATTCCAAGCTTTTTTACCCGGCCCATGACCACATCCTGTGGAGATAGTTTTCTTCCCCATTCGGGATATGATATTTCTCCGATATTTACCAACCTGCCTACAACCAATCCCTTTATCCGTGAAGCTCTTTTGTGAGAAAAGACAATATCAATTTGTCTTTGTAATGTACTTTTGTCTAAATCGAGCTCCTCCAGGACCAATATTATTTCACCACGGCCGTACATAACCGGATCAAAACGGGTACCAAATGAATAGATTAAGGTCTGTAAATCATTGTACAAAACTTGACCTTCGGCCGATCCATTTACACCGGCTTTCCATTTGGCTTTATTGTCAATTCCAAATACTTGCTCACCAAACAATATTTTGCGGGTTAGTTCTTGGGAATATTTATCCCAATCAGACAACCCCCAGACTCCGGGACCGGTCAGAGACACCATGCCAAAAGAGGTCAGGGCATTAAGAATTAGGCAGATATCGCTGTAGCCAATAAACCACTTTGGGTTGGCCTGTAAGTATTTAATTGTTTCTTTGTCAAATACACCCAGAACTTCGGTGGCGGCGTAGCCTCCGGAAGCCGCCCAGATAGCCTTGATTTGAGGGTCATAAATCATGGCCTTCAGATCTTCCATCCGCTCTTCGGCTGTACCGGCCATAAAATCACCTACACTGGCAAAGACATGTTTTCCCCATTTAACCTTAAGTCCCCAGCTTTCGATGATTCTTGAGCTAGTTTTAACCCCTTTGCGGTCAACCGCGTCTGACGGGGCAATTACCCCAACCATATCCCCCATTTTGAGTGCATTTGGCTTTATCATGGGGTTATTTTACCAGATCAGTACTCCCGGCGATCTTCCAAAGCTCTTGTCAATGTCGTTTCGTCAGCATATTGCACATCTGCTCCGGTTGGCAAACCGTGTGCAAGTCTTGTGACTTTGAGTTTTTGATTTTTTGAGTTTTTGAGTTTTCTGTCGATATACATACACGTCGACTCCCCTTCCATGTTTGGATTTAATGCCAATATTATCTCCTGCGTCCTGTCTCCTGCGTCCTGCGTCCTATCAATTAGCTCCTGTATTTTTATCTCATCCGGTCCTATATTATGTAGGGGGTCAATTACCCCGTGCAGGACATGATAAACGCCTTTGTACCGCCCTCCGCGTTCAAAAGCCAAGACATCCAATGGTTGCTCAACCACACAAATAATATTTTTATCACGGCTGGGATCCCTGCATATATCGCAGGGGTCTTCTTCAGAAATATTGTGGCAAATAGCACATTCTTTGGTATTTAATTTTAAATTTTTTACGCTATCGGCAAATTTATCCAATTCTATCTGTGGAACATGGAGCAAATAATATGTCAGCCGGGCAGCCGATTTTGGCCCAATCCCGGGTAATCTCTCAAACGCTTCAATCAAATTGTTTATGGCTCTGGCAATTCTCACTTGTTCATTTTAACCAAAAAACAATTTTCCCACTGGACTAATATACTATGGGGTAGTATAATTAAAGTTATGAAAGAAATAGTGAATCGTTGGTGGATACCAGTTGGAATAGTTGGCGGTTTTTTAGGTGGATTTGCCTTAGTTGGCTTAGTAAATCCAGAAGGAGCCAGTGCAACCGTTGCGACAATTCAAAATTCTATAGATACTGGATTAAAAATGGGGGCGATTGGATTTTATACTCTAATTTTAAAAACCAGTTTGTTGCTTTTCGTCCCCTAAATCTCTCTCATCTGATATCAATTTCGATTAACCGCGTACCCATATAATATAAAGTCCCGGCGATTGAACATATTAGACAGGCCGTGCTTGCTAAAAACAAAATCATCACTTTGCTTCTGATTCCTTTACCAGCATAATACTCCTCTCCGGTCAGAGAATCTACTTCTACTCTGGGTTCACCTTTGTCTAAAGGGTTTTCGTTACGATTCATGTCAAAAAATTTTAATTCCCCCCCATTAACCCACCCATACCACCCGAAACATTCATCAGTTCTTTGGCAGCCAGTTCCTGGGACTTGCGGATAGCTTTGTTGATGACTTCGTTTAGAACCTCATTGGACATACCCTGAATTTCAATAGACATGATCTTTTGATCCCCGGTAATCACCACTTTGACCCCATTTTCCTCAAC
>CAYITQ010000056.1:0-2308 GCA_964366335.1 uncultured Gammaproteobacteria bacterium | reverse complement strand
TAATGAATGGGTTCTTTCAAAACATGCGGGGTAGTGTAGAGCTGCACGAAAGGCTCATAATCTTTCAGACTGGGCGCGACTCCCAGCCCCGCAACCCAGGCTATTAAATTCAAAAACCCGCTGTAACTAGCGGGTTTTTTCATTCCAGCCTGGTGGGGGCGGTGTGAACGAAGTTCACATAATGCCCCCGACATCCTTATAATTAATCCATGCACTATCTTTATATTCTTCAATCAGAAAAAGATCGTAATTTTTATACAGGTATCACCTCCGATTTGAAACGTAGATTTCAAGAACATAATGCCGGTAAAAACTTTTCAACCGCTCCAAGAAGACCTTTTAAACTAATTTATTATGAAGCATATTTACTAAAAGAAGATGCAGAAGATAGAGAAAAGTATTTGAAAACTAGTATGGGTAGAAGAGTAATAAGAAAACAGCTGGCAAACTATTTAAAAACAATCGTGTCAAGCGAGTTTGTGGTATAATACTCATACAATTTATAAAGGCATAGAAGAGATTGATTGGGATCTCTGAGCTGATCAAGCTATCTGAAAAGAATGTTTGATACGGAGGCGAAACCGTACAAAGTCAGTAACGAGTGTCGGAAACGGAGCTCGTCATGAATAAGGTTTTCTCATGACTCTCCACCGTATGGTGGATTTTTTGTGAGAAAGCGAGTGTGAGGTGGTACCGTCTAATAGACCCTCATAAATTTCCATTAGTGTGGAGGTTTGTGAGGTTTTTTATTGGGGTAAATAGTTCAATGGCAGAACGCTCGTCTCCAGAACGAGATATGCGGGTTCGAATCCTGCTTTACCCACCATGAACAGTTTACAAAAATTATTGGCAAATAAATGTCTTGTACAAAAGGCAGACTCTCTCGTGATCAACAAGTCAAAACCAATAAGAATTATTTATGGAGAAACTTATGATGAATATGGAATGACGATAGACTCTCTTAAATACTATTTGTTTTTATCACTTTTACATAAAACGTTGGAAGGGATGGGAGTTGAAGTTAAGTCTTTTGTAGTTATTGGTAATCTTCATTCTATTAAAAACAAGATAGTACAAAATAAAGACGGATTATTGGCTGAAGCAAACGCGAGACTTGATCAAATAAACAAAATAAAATCTATATTTAAATTGAAGTTTGAACCGGTCTTGATGAGTGATATTTTTGACAGTCCAGAATTCAAAAAACGTTTGGAAACAATAATGCCCATATTTAATGAGGAACTAAAAGAGTTAGCGAAAAAGACAGTTTTACAAAACCGCCAATCCCAAGAAGAAAAATCAGGATTTAGTTATGTCCTTGAGGAAGTGGCGTTGATTATGGATTATGACATTAAGATTGGCCCTCCCCGAGAAGTGTATTACGACCGTTTGGCAAGAGAATTGGGCGCCAACCTTTGTGGAATTTATCTTAGACCCACATATCCACTAGGTGTTAATTTTGATTATTATATAAACCACCCAGAGATTGAAGAGTTTGGTTTGACTCCATACAAAGCAGGAAGTAATAAAATGCAAGACCAGAGAATTATCTTAGGCAAAACTTCAGAGCAAGATATTAAGGACTTAATATTAAGCTCTTTTGTTCCAAGAGATATCTTCTTGGCTAACCCGGTTTTAGACCTAGCTTGTATTGTGGGGATGCGCTATCAAATTGATATTCATGATTTATTAAATAATCTAGATGATCTGGCCAATAGATTATCAAATTTAATAAAGGAGATAACATGATTAGCGAATATCAAGAAAAATTAGCCATTAAAAATAGACTCGAAAAATATTACCAAGACCAAAGTATCAAAAATGGCCTAAGTGGAATGGGAAAAGTTGTGGCTTATACACCCTTGGAATTTCAACCTCGGGCCATGAGACGGGGCTTGGTAGTTGCTCAACTGGGCTATGGTGAAATATTGACGATGATTTCCAATCATCAAGAATTTACAATCATATCTGGACTTAATCCCTCCTCTGGATTGCACCTAGGTCACAAAGTTCTTTTTGATATGTTACTTGAACTCCAAAAATTAGGTGGCGAAATATACATTCCAATATCAGACGACGAAAGTTTTGTAGATGGAAAAGTGAAAAGAATTTTGGATGGATCAAAAAACGCCAAAGAAAAGATAATTCCAGCTTTACAAAAAATGGGATTTGACCCTGACAAAACGCACTTTTTGATAGATACAGAGCAAAAAGATCTGTACAAATTTGCGTTGGAAATTGGCAGATATGTAAACATGCCTGAATTAAATCGCTTGTTTGGTAAAGAGGCAGTGTCTAATCCTGGCCA
>CAYITQ010000055.1:0-2428 GCA_964366335.1 uncultured Gammaproteobacteria bacterium | reverse complement strand
GCGGAGGATGTGGGAGTCGAACCCACTCTGGACTTACATCCAGCGAGTTTAGCAAACTCGTCTCGTGACCGTCTGAGTCATCCTCCAAATCTCCCTAATTATACCTATAAATTGTATAATCTGGATTGTTGGAAGGGTGCGAGAGTTTGGTTTAATCGATCAGTTTACTAAACTGACGTCCTGCTAAACGGGACCGTGGGTTCAAATCCCACCCCTTCCGCCAATGATTACTCATCCTTTTTTATATTTTTGTCCTCCCAAGGCAAAATATTTACTTTTGGGAAGTTTTTGCGCCAGACCACAAGTTGGATACGATTGGTTTTATGGAACCAAAGTAAATCAGTTTTGGTCGATCATCGAGTCTGTTTATAACATAAAATTAGAGAATAAAGAGGCAAAACAAAGACTGTTTACCAAACTAGGAATAGCTATTTCTGATGTGATTCTGGAATGTGACAGAAATGCCGCCAACAATTCTGATACTTCCTTGGTAAATCCAGTTTTCAACACCAAAATTATTTCCAATATTTTAAAGAAAAATAAAATCTCGAAGATTTACTTTTCCAGTAAATTTGCTGAAAATTTATTCAAAAGAAATTTTGGAGAATTAATGGATAAGTATATTTCACTGGAATTTATTGTTTTACCATCACCATCTCCTCGTAATGCTAGGTTAAGTAAATCCGAGAAAATTACAATTTATCGTAAACTTCTGCCAAAGTGTAATTACTATTTATGAAAATTTATTCTTGGAATATAAATGGTATCGGGTCGGTTTTCAAAACCATATTTCGAGAGTGGTTAAAAGCAAACGACCCGGATATTGTATGTCTACAAGAAACGAAATGTGACTATACAGAATTAGATGAAAGCCTATACCTGGTGGTCCTACGGGGATGATTTTAAATAAACAGGTTGAAATACAACCGGCGCTATTTTGAAGATCTGGAAGTACGTCTAAAAATCAAATACAACAACATAAATGCTATTAATATGAGCGTAAACGCAATAACGACCTTAACATTCAAATCCCACAAATTCATATTATTTTGATGTTTTAAATAAATAACTTATTACTAAACAGAGTATAGCCATGATTAGATCAAAGGTCAAGATCGTAAATTCTGTGATATTGTTTAAACCCGAAAAATTTGGAACTATAAATATCACACCAAACCATCCAGCTGATAAATTAATAAGTAAATCAGAAACAATTTCTTTCAAGGCAATATAAGAAATTTTCTTTTTAGCCATATAGTAGAATATACCACATGAGACCATTAAACAGAACCGAAATAAAAAAGCTTTACAGGACACTTTCACCCATGAAGTGTCAGATTATGTTTCTCTTGGCTGGCGTGGAAAAACCGGCCAATGTGGGATCAATATTCAGAATTGCCGAAGGACTGAAGGCCCAAGTTTTATTGTCTGGACGAACGCCTATCCCGCCCAGTCCCGAAATTTCTATGACTTCCATGAATCAAGAGGACCGGGTTGTCTGGAAAAGTTTTGTTCAGACAAAGGAAGCAATTTTATACGCCAAATCCGAAGGTTACACGGTTATAGCCATTGAGCTTTGCCAAAATGCAAAACCATATCAAGAATTTGATTATCCCAAAAAAGTTTGTTTTGTCTTAGGCCACGAAAATTCCGGTGTTCATGCCGAAATTTTGTCTATTTGCGACGACGCAGTCTTCATCCCCTACTATGGCAAAAACTATTCACTCAATGTGGCTATGTCTGCCGCCATTGTGGCTTTTAGAGCTTGCCTGTTCCAAAAATAAGCGCCGTGGCTGTGCCGTCAATCCCCACGCCCACATAATTCCAAACACTATTCAATTGATTTTTGTTGTGGGGTTCGTCCCCGGCATATATCCATTCAATCAGATGTACACCGCTTAGTTTATAACCAAAGCTGGCATTTTCTCCCAACTGATTAAAACCCAATTTATTAAAACCGTCCTGATTGTTCAAATAATCTATAAATCCTTTGTGCCCATCGAGGTTTTTGATCTGGTTAAAATATACCGCCCGGGATTTGGCATAACCAGCTAGCTTTTCATCCCAATTAAGAGCCGAGGATCCGTAGCGTTTACGATAATCGTTTAGGGCAATCAATATTTCTGCAGGTGTCCCCATTTGGGCATCCTGGCCCACTTTGATCCGCCAAGTCACATCATCTATCTGCTTGGCCACTCCCCAGGGTTGCCCATCATCAGTATTTTTTACGACTTTGTTTACCACCTTGGTTTGTGTTGGGGTCACAATCTTTGTCTCTGGAGGCGCCTCTATTTTAATATTGGCCAACAAAAGACTATACAAAAATACCAAGGGTAAAAGAAAAAGGCCTTGCATAGTATAATTCTAACCTAATGGAGGAATTGAGCAATGGTGGCTCACCAGTCTTGAAAACTGGGGTCCCTTATAG
>CAYITQ010000054.1:0-2476 GCA_964366335.1 uncultured Gammaproteobacteria bacterium | reverse complement strand
TTTCATGGGGTCAAGCACGAAAGCTCGCTTTCCGAACTGCGGTATACAGAAGTTATGGTCTTAAGGGATATTGTCAGATCACTAGAGAAGGAGATAGGGCAACTAAAAAATCAGTGAGCGGGAGTTAGGCTTTTTTGGATTCTTTCTCTTATCGCTTCCGATACGGCCTTAGTTGTTTTGGCTATTGCTAGAAGCAAGTTTGTCGAAGCCGATGGATTACAAACAAGTTCCTTTGCAGCAGTAGTGATATCCGGGTTGGAGTAAATTGAACCTTTAAGTTCTTGGTTACTCATATATGGTCAATATATCATATATAATAAAGTTATGCCAAAATTCCACTTTCCGGGGGTGGTTGATTTTCCATCCCAAGGGCGGAAATCAAAGAAATTTCAAAAAAGAGTTGAGGATTTTTGGTGTGAACATTGCGATACCAATGTCGTTGGCAATGGTTACACCAATCATTGCCCCAAATGTCTGTACAGCAAGCACGTCGATATTAATCCTGGGGACCGCTTAAATTCCTGTCAGGGCATGATGAAGCCAATTAACATCGAAAGCAAGAGTGGGGAGTTTGTAATTATTCACAAGTGTGAGAGGTGTGGGGAAGAGAAGAGAAATAAGGCCTCATCACTGGATAATTTTTCTATAGTATAATTACCCTCACGGGTCGCTAGTTTAGCGGTTATAACGCGTTCCTGATAAGAACGAGGTGCCAGGTCCGACTCCTGGGCGACCCACCCGAAGCAAGTGGAAATGGGGATTTGCGCGTCTAACTAGATATGGAAATATCGCGGCATTGGCGCAATCAGGAAATAAGATATATGTTGAGGGGAAATTTTTGTGCTGAATGCGGCAACAAAATGTTTCCCCCAAGACCCGTTTGTCCCAAATGCAACCATGCTTTACTTTCCACCTCCGAGGTGGAAAATACTATTGACAACTTGCAAAAGGAAGAGAAAACACTATACGGGTTGTGTTAGAATATATTCATGGATATAAAAGTTTTAGATTATCGAATAATTATTGAACCTGAAAAATATGCTGATGGGTCATTGGTTTATGTTGCTCATTGTCCGACTTTGGGTATTTCTGATTACGGAGACTCAGTAGAAGTAGTAATGGCAAGTATAAAAGACGGTATTCAGTTAGCCGTAGAATCTCTCGTGACAGAAAAGCTAGAAGTTCCCACAGACGATGTGCAAGATCAAATCATCACGACAGCTAGAATAAATTTCCCCATGGGTTTGAGCTATGCCTAAATTGCCCACAAATATTAAAGGACGTGATCTAATAAAGACTTTGGAAAGATTTGGATTTATACAAACTGGAGGAAAAGGCAGTCACATCCGACTAAAACATCCAGATGGTAGATGGACCCAAGTGGCAGTTCATACCAAACCAATACCACAAGGTACCCTGCGGGCAATATTGAGACAATCAAAACTGGATGTTGAAGATTTGAAATAGTAAAACTTGCAAAAGGCAGAGAGGGAGAGTATTATATGGGCATAATGAAAACTGAAATTAGTCAACACGAGTCGCTGACGGTGGTGACATTAATACCAGAAAACCAAAAAGATAAAGAAGTTATTAGTTGGTTAAGAAAAGTTTTGGTCTTAGCAAGGTGGTTTAAGAAAATTTCAAACACCCCGGATAATAGTTTAATCCCAATTATTTCAAGTGAAAATCTTGTATTTGGGTTTGATAGAGATCTTCCCAATTTTGATTCACTCTAATAACAAATAATGACAAATATTTAATAACTTTCCATCTCCGAGGTGGAAGATACTATTGACAAGTTGCAAAAGGAAGGGGGAGGGAGTACAATCTGGACCTAATGAAAGATTTACGTGACCATCGTGGAGCGTTAATAGCAGAGGCAGATATTATAGAGAAAATTCTAAATTCTGATAGCGATATCGCTAAAAATCTGGTATTGGGTCTTCTGAATACACAAGCATATTCTACAAAATACTCAATTCAATCAAGAGGAGGATGGTCTAAAATAATCAATGATACGACTGATTTGGATTTTGGTCCTAATGGAATATACGAAATCAATGAAGCCGTACTTACCGTTGGAAGACAGATGCAGGCAATAATGAGTGTAGCAATTGTGGCTTGACACCACCCCAAAAGTGAGGTATATTCCAGATACTGTTTCGGAATAAACAAATACATGCGATATATTTTAACCAAAAATAAAAAAATGCTGGCCAATTAATTTTTGGCAGCGCGTGTCGCAAAATTTATCCCGATATAGTCGGGATTTTTTTATGGGCCCGTAGTTCACCTGGTAGAACGCGTCATTTGCAATGACGAGGTAAGCGGTCCGAGTCCGCTCGGGTCCACCAGCAGAATTAAGATCTGAACCCGGTTTCTCTTTCGGGGGGAACCGAGTTCAGCCCTTAAAAAGCTGTAAGCAATCGCACCTTAAAAAGTGAAGAGAAGGGTAGATCGTAAGATTTAAGATTAA
>CAYITQ010000053.1:0-2627 GCA_964366335.1 uncultured Gammaproteobacteria bacterium | reverse complement strand
AGACTGTCCAAAGACTAAAGAAGCCATAAAACGCAAAGGCACTAACAACAGCCAAGATTCTCCATTTGGCTGGTCTCAATGGTTTGTCTAGGGCTGTCATATTCATCCACAATATAAGACCTGTATAAATAAACATCGAGACTGCATTCATTACTGCACCAATGATTACCAAGCGCAATGGTTCAGTAAAACCCAAGGAAAAGATTAGAATTCCAATAATTACCTGAAGCCACAAAAAGCCATAGAAAAACTTATGTAAATGCCTGTGAGCACCCTTGTGTCTATATATAATGGCCAAGTTTTCTCCAGCAATCCGGGAATTGGATCCAAACACCGAAAATTGGGTGCCAAATAGCATTATCCCTATTAGAATTAGAAACATTGTTCCTAAAATCGGCCAGCTTCTGTTCCCTATCTCAACTGCTTCCAAGATAACAAAATTAATACTAGTCTCAACTGCGGGATGTTTGTACACTGTGGCAAAAGACAAAATAGACAACATCAACATAGATACAGTTCCCGTGAGCCAGAATACTATTCCGTGTTCCAAATTTATTCTTTTCCACCAGAGATTGAACTTTGACAAATTCTCAGGCGTACACTTAAATTGAACGCCTTCCACTTGGGTCTCTTCATTTTTTTCATTCCAAATATTGACCAATTTACCGAAATACTTTCCCATGCCATAACCTTTTTCTTTGATATATAAGCTTTGTGCTAGATTTAGATTTCCGCCCGCACCTGCGTAGGCCAAGGCTGCTAAGAAAGTGCCCATTGGTAATTCTTTTGGAAAACCGATATTAGTAATTAGTGACAGCCAATGTTCGCTTTTAGATAACCAGATAGTCAGCCCCAAAATAAACGGAACGCCAACGAAAATGATAACTTTTTGAATCCGCTCCTGAGTTTTGTAGACAATACTGCCAAAATTAAAAAGGATTCCTACAATCAAAAGCATTACCATTCCCCACCATTTGGTATATTCCATTCCCAAAGACGTTGCCAGTACTTTGGCTGCCGAGGCAATAATTCCCGGCCACATCCAGGGCACCAAAGTGGTGAGAAAAAACCAAATGGGTATCCATTTGCCATATTTACGGGTCATGCCCATAAAGACACTTTCCCCAGTTACCAAAGTGTATCTCTCTATCTCCATATTGATAAAAAATTGCATGCTGATACCCACAACTGCCGCCCACATTATTCCCAATCCAAAATTAGCCGCCAAATATGGCCATAAAATCAGCTCTCCGCTTCCCAAGCCCACTCCCAGAATAATAAAGCTGGGACCAATCAATTTGGTCAATGGCCAAGCTGGTGGCAGATTGCGATTTGCTTTTATTTGCACTATTTTATTATATAATTTATTTATGCTCTGGTCCAAACCCCACATCTCCAAAATTTATGAAGCGCTGACGGCTATTGCTGATGCCAGAATTGAGTTGGTGGGTGAAAATAAAGCCACTAAGATAGGTATTCCCTAATCCTAAACCAATCAACACCGTCGATGGTTGCATATTGCGCAGTAACAGACCATACAAAAAATTGTATGTTCCCAGTATCACCGCCACCATCACTCCATACACATACCAAGACATATCAAGAATTATACAATAACTAAAAACCTTGACAAATATAAAAGTGGGGGTATCATGAGTGTTCATGGGGGCAGAATTTCAATCAAAATAGATTATCAATTGTAAATCACTGAATATCTTGCTATAATACTTGACAAGAGTCGCTAAGACTCTTATTTTATGAACCCCATCACATATTTAAAAGAAACTTTATCTGAACTGAGGCAGGTTACCTGGCCTACCCGCCGCCAAACCCTGACATTGTCTGCTATCGTCGTGGTAGCCTCCATCGTCATGGCCGCCTATGTTGGTGCCTTGGACTTTGGCTTTACCAATTTATTGAAAACTTTATTAAAATAACCATTGTATGCCTATGAATGACAATCCTATTCTTTCTGAGCGAGGTTTTGGCAAAAAGGCCATTCAGGGCCATATTATTATTACTCCCAATGCTCCCGATACTGCCAAATGGTATGTAGTCCACACCCAATCGGGCCACGAAGCCCGGATAGCCGAGACTCTGCGTCAACGCGTCAATACCCTCAATCAGGCAGACAAAGTTTTTGAAGTCCTGATCCCCACTCAAGACAAAATTGTCATTAAACACGGCAAAAAATCAACAATTAAGGAAAAGATTTTTCCTGGATACATGCTGGTCTTGATGATTGTGGATGATGCTTCATGGCTCGTTGTCCGAACCACCGCCGGTGTAACCGGATTTGTGGGTGTTGGTAATAAACCAACACCTTTGTCCAATATTGAAGTTGAGGCCATACAGCAATTCTCAACCGTTGGAACTCCGAAGTTTAAGACTAAGTTTACAACGGGAGAAGCGGTCAAGATTACCGATGGGCCGTTTACTGACTTTTTGGGTAGTATTGAATCAATAGACGAAACAGCAGGGAAATTAAAAGTGTTAGTTTCTATTTTTGGCCGAGAAACTCCGGTAGAACTGGACTTTCTACAAGTTAAAAAAATATGATCCAAATTCAAACATCAAATTCACAAAACTTCAAATCAAATTCAAAATTTGAATTTCAAAAATTGATT
>CAYITQ010000052.1:0-2689 GCA_964366335.1 uncultured Gammaproteobacteria bacterium | reverse complement strand
ATTTGGTTTTTTCATATCGGGTTTTGCATCTAGTTCAATTGGGTGGACTATTTCGGGTTCCATATCTTTTACACCGCTCCTTTCCCCGATAACATAACAAATGGAGTTTTGAGCAGGATTTTTAAATCATACCATAGATTCATGTTTTCGGCATAGTGGGCATCCATATCTATCCGCTTGTCAAAATTGATTTCACTTCGCCCTGACACTTGCCATTGACCGGTAATCCCGGGTCGCACCGAGAGTGCCATTTTTACTAAGTTCTGGGTATGGGGATATTTTTTTTGTTGATGCTCCAATTCGTCTGCAAAGTATGGTCTTGGCCCGATCAGGCTCATTTCACCTTTGAGTATGTTGAAGATTTGTGGAACTTCATCAATCGAATATTTTCTGATAAATTTACCTACGGCGGTAACTCTTGGATCATCATTTAGTTTGAAACTATTTTTTTTGTATTCTTCATAAAGCATTTTTAATTTGGGATCAGTTCTTAAGAGTTCACGAGCATTGGGAATCATCGAGCGGAATTTATAGAGCTTAAAGAGCTTACCGTTTTTACCGACCCTATTTGGAATATCTGCCAATACCGGGCCGTTTGGAGATTCCAATTTGATTGCGATTGCTGTCAATAAACACACCGGACCAAAAATAAAACCCAGAATAATTGCATAACTAATGTCCATTAACCGCTTCAGATCACAATATTGCATAGTTTATTTACTTTATCAGTAAATTTGGCTTTTGAAAACTCCAAAGCTCTGTTTCTAATTACCTTGGGGTCAAATTTGCGATAATCAAAATTCAATATAGCTGATTTTAAACTATTGATATCCTCATTTAGCAAAATTCCCGTTTTGCTATTTATTACCGTCTCCGACACTCCTCCACAATTTGATCCTATCACCGGCTTGCCACAGCTCATGGCTTCGACCGGAACAATTCCAAAATCTTCTTCATGCCAAAATATTACCGCCTTGCAATTTTGATAATATTTCCGCAGTTTCTCATCTGTGATTTGCCCCACAAATAAAATATTTTTTCCTGCTAAAGATTTTAAGATTAAATTTTGCGATCCAGTGCCAACAACTATTAACTTTTCGTTTGTTTGGTTAAATATTTTGATAATTTTTTTACTATTTTTATAGGACTCCATTCTCCCCACCAACAAGAAATAATCATGTTCTGGATTTTCGGCCGGAATAAAATAATCAGTATCTACGGGAGGATAAATTACTATACTTTCTTTGTCATAATACTTACTTATCCTCTTTTTCACCGTATTTGAAATTGCTATATATTCGTCCGGACGATTGGATGCCATTTTGTCCCAACACTTTAAATAATTAAATAGTGGTCCTAGAAGCTTGGTTTTGTAGTGATCAACATGGCTCCAGAGAAATCTTGTCGGGGTCAGACAATAACAAATATGTCTCGTGTGAGGCTTGGTAATTATTCCTTTGGCGGCAAATGAGGTCACTGAAATTACCAAATCATATTCATCAAAATTATATGATTCAAAAATTATTGGCAGCAACCAGGCAAAAAGTTTGTGATTAAAACAAATCCTTGGAGCATATATTTTTGAAAATACTTCAGCCCAGGGAGCACGGACAGGATCATAAACACCAGTATACAGTGGTGCGTCCGGAAACATTTCGTGGAGAGTCAAAAGCACCCTCTCGGCCCCTCCCCTCTTCACCACCCAGTCATAGACTATGGCTATCTTTTTACTTGACAAATCGTTCATAATTGTTATAATGATTCTAGATTAGATCGGGTGACTTAGGGACCATCCAGTACACCACTGGGAGCTGAACTAAGTTTTTCTCCTCACGGAGCCCCCGATCTTTTTTATTTCACAAATAACTTCATTTAATTAAAGTTTTCATTTTAAGCAATTTTGATATATTTCCCATGTTTGGTTGGCCATTTTGGCCCAGGAATATTTTTTAACTTGTGCAACACCTTTATTAATTAAATCATTTCGTAGATTATTGTTTGTTAATACAGACTTTATTTTTGACATTAGGTCATTGATATCGTGGGGATCGAAATATAATGCTGCCTCTTCATAAACTTCGGGCAGACAAGAAGCATTCGCGGCTATGACAGGTAGGCCCACAGCCATTGCTTCCAATCCTGGCAACCCAAAACCTTCAATTAAGGAGGGGAATACAAAAGCATGGGATTTTTTATAGACATCTATCATTTCTTGATCGGTTAATCTACCCAGAAATTCTACATATTTAGATTTTGGTAAACGTTTCTCAAAGACGCTTCTGGCACAAATTATTTTTAGGTTTATTTTTAACCTCTCCACCGCACCTATCAAAATAGGTATATTTTTGTGTGGGTATAAGTTACCGGTATAAACTATCTGAGACACCTTCATAAGTTACAGAAACTTTATTGGCATTTAACTTATATTTTTCGATTAAAATATCTTTCCAGTATTTGGCTGGAACAATTATATGGTTTGCCCGGTGAACGGCAAACCAAACTATAAATAAATATTGCCAGTATTTGGCCCAATAAATAAGTGGGTGTCTAGTTGTTGTAGCTGGTCCTTTGGAAATGTGTTTTATCAGATCGTGTATCGTGACTATAAATTTTCCTGGCCATAGTACCGGAATTGTAAAGTGGGGTACATGTAATAAATCAGGATTTATTTTGAGAAGCAACCACAGCA
>CAYITQ010000051.1:0-3137 GCA_964366335.1 uncultured Gammaproteobacteria bacterium | reverse complement strand
GTATAATTACCCTAATGCTCAGTAAATCAATATGGAGAAGTCCCGTGATTGCCATATAATTACTTTTATACATTTATACTTTTAAACCTTTATACTATTAATTAAATTCGCTATTACTCACCTATTTATTTATCTTGATCAAATTATCCATTTCCTAATGATACCCGAATATATATGAGCCGTGCGATTGATCTTCCAGCTATCGATGATTTCCTGCTATATATCAAAACCCAGGGTTATAGCCCGGAAACAATCTACAATTATGAACAGGATTTAAAACAACTGCAAAACTATCTGGAAGAAGAAAAATTGGTGTTTGGAAAGCTGTCCAAGCAGAATATTAACCAATATAAGGCCTATCTGACAAGCAGAGACCGCAAACAACCGTTTACGGGCATTACAGCGCCCCGGCGCCTCGAATCACGCTCAATAAACCGGAATTTATCGTCACTGAGAAGCTATATCAAGTATTTGATAGATATGGATTTGCCGGTGCCGTTGCCACCGGATGTAATAAAGCTTGTCAAGACCGATAAAAAACATGGCCAGGTGGCAGAGTTAACGGATCTAGTAAAATTGGTCGAGTTTCCCCAAAAGTTTGAAAAAAATTCTTTGGTAGGTCTTCGGAACCGTTGTATGCTGGAAGTCTTGCTGGCGACCGGTATGCGGATTTCGGAATTGATCAGTCTTAACCGCGATCAGCTGGATGGCACCGGCAAATTGTTTATCCGTGGGAAAGGCCGTAAAGAAAGATTTGTCTATCTGACTGATAGGGCTATCAAAATAATTGAGCAGTATCTGAGTCTCCGTCAAGACATCTGTCCAGCCATGTTTATATCTTTGCGTGGGGCCAATGCCGGGAAAAATACCAACAGGGTTTCACCTAATTATTTACAGATGAAAATTAAAGAATATAAAGAGAAGTTAAGAATTATTGTCCCAACATCAGCCCACAGTTTAAGGCACGGCTTTGCCACATATTTGGCTGAATCAGGGGCAAACCCTGCGGCCATTCAAATTCTTTTGGGCCATGAATCGCTGGATACCACCACCCGCTATGTTCATGCGTCTGACAAATTTGCCGAGGAAACCCACCACAAATTCCACCCTGTCAAATAGGGGACTCGCTCCCCTACCCCGTAAATGTTGTATAATGCGCGTTATGTATCCATCACCTTATCCTAATGGTCCAGAATATTTACGTAATGATTTAGAGCCATTGCGAAATCCCTTCCTTTCTCTTTTATTAGCAGGCACAACTTTGGTTTGTTGTGGTGTTATGTGTCTTGCGTCGATCATCATTCCAACGGCATTAACTAATTGGCATTAACAATTTTCTAAATAGTATTTTTAAATTAAAGTTCTGTATATTTTTCGATCAGCCAGAGGATAGAGAAACCAACCAGCAGTGAGACAACGGAATTTTTCAAAAATGGAATTGTCTCCGTAAAATTCCAAAGTCCCCGCCACACCAGAACAATACCTAAGGTAAAAATAATAGTAAATAAAAACTTGTGCTTAGAGATTTTTCGCAAAATTGATTTTTTAATTAGCGATGCTTCACGTATATTTATTCCGTCTTTGGACATGGCCTTAAAGCTTTGTTTCATATTCGCAGATATATTTTCTTCTGATTTCTTAATTTCCTCTTCCATTTTCTCAATATTCTCTACTTCCGCCAATATTTTCTTTTCCAAATTATTTTTCATAATAAAATTATAGCATTTATTTTGATAGATACAAATATATTAATATAAAGGCTATACAAAGCCCAGAAAAAGTATTGACATTTTGTGATATATTGGTGATACTTTCGATACATAATGAATATTACGGTTTTATATAATAATCCTTCAACGGACGCTTATGAAGAGCAAGATACAAAAATATCAGCCGAACTAGTGTGCAAAACATTAAAAGCAAAGCTACTGGGAATTTCTAAAGATCAGGCAAATAATTTTAGATTAACGGAAACAGATTTTGTTTTTAATATGATCGAATGGTCGGGAATTGATTTTAAATATGGAGTAGATGCTATCGGAAGACTCGATGAATTGCATATCCCCTACTCAGGTTGTCATAAAGCCGGTTATGAATTGACATCAAATAAAGTATTAATGAAAAATAAATTCGTAGAACTGGGGATACCTACTCCTAAGTTTCAGATATGTAATGATGAAAATATTCAAAATAATTTACAATTTCCGCTAATTGTCAAACTGGCCCATGAGCATTGTAGTGTAGCTTTGAGCCAAGGTAATGTTGTAACAAATGAAATTGACTTGAAAAATAAGATTAAGCAATTACGGACTAAATACAAGATGCCGGTATTAGTGGAAGAATTTATTGGAGGTGATGAAGTGCAAGTCGCAGTATTGAATAAAAATAAGCAGGCTTGGGTATTGCCACCCTGTGTAGTCAAATATAAACAAGCCCCCGGCTATTGGCCGATGCTATCATATGAAGAGAAATCCATTGATAATCATTGGGAATGGGACATGACCGGAGACGATTGGTATGATATGACAGATTATTCCGAAAAGTTGCAAAAACAAATTGAGGAATTGGCAAGAAGAAGTTTTGTAGAAATGGACGGACGGGATTATAGCCGGGTAGATATGCGGATAAATTCGGACCGTACCCGAGCCTATGTATTGGAAATAAATCACAACCCTGGTCTTGATTGGGAAGAAGGCAATGCTTTGGTCAGCGCAGCCATGAAAGCCGGATTTAAAAATTTTTCTGAATTATTAAGCCATATTGTTTGCCAATCTCTCAAGCCATGACTCCCCTCTTGATGTCATATCCCATAAGTGTTGCGATTCTTTATACTACATACGATCCGGATACGGTAGAGGTAGCGATGCACATGAAAGAGGCTCTGACTTCGCGTGGTCATAAAGTGAGAATGTTTGAGACTACTACCAGAAACTGGAGGAAAGCTCTGCGGGTTCCCGGTGATGTGGTGATCAATTGGATAGAAGACGAAGATACCAACTGGAAATTGTGGGTCAAGGTCGGCCAGCATTTAGATCTATTACACCGAGCCCAATTGGGGGTAAATTCTAAAGCCGTTGGTTACTCATTATCTAAAATAAGAATGAAAAAACGGTTGATATCAGCAGGTCTGGCAACCC
>CAYITQ010000050.1:0-3161 GCA_964366335.1 uncultured Gammaproteobacteria bacterium | reverse complement strand
ATTATCTGGCATCATAGACTGTTCTGATATATTCCCTAATACTGGTGATACCGGAATCCACCAATTCCAAGCCTGACTGTTGCATGCTTTTGAAACCTTGCTCTTTGATTTTAGACGTAAATTCCAATTCCGATGGACTGGTTAGGAGTAAATCACGCAGAGTATCATTCATTTCCAATAATTCATAAGTCCCCACCCGTCCAGAATATCGCGTCTGATGACAAAAATCACACTTTTCCCCATGGACTAAGGCCAAGGGTGGAGCACCCTTTTCTTTGGTATAAAAATCAATTTCGGATTTAGTGGGTGCATAAGGCTTTTGGCAATGCTCGCAGACTTTACGCAGAAGTCTCTGGGACAGAATAGCCCGCAGAGCATAATTTAAAATATGTTTTTCAACGCCTAAGTCCAATAGTCTATAAATTGCTCCGACACTCGTCCGGCTATGTATTGTCGAGATTACTAAATGACCTGTGAGCGATGCCTGAATTGCCACCCGGGCAGTTTCAGCATCCCGGATTTCGCCTATAAAAATAACATCGGGAGACAAGCGCAAAATAGTACGCAAGGAAGACACAAAATCCATACCAATCCCATAATCCACTTCAATTTGATTAATTCCCGAAACTTCATATTCAATGGGATCCTCAACAGTCATAATATTGATATCTCCTTGATTTAAATATTTGAGACAGGAATGAATAGTGGTAGTTTTACCGGAACCGGTCGGTCCGCAGACCAAAAATAAGCCATAACGGCCGGTAATATTTCTCTTGACATTTTCTATGAGTTCTGAATTCATACCCAAAGAATCAAATTCGGTAAATTCCGGAAGACTCAAAACCCGCATGGTCACCATCTGACCAAAATTGGTCGAAACTATAGCCACCCGCAGGACATAATCCCTGGATCCCACATTGAGCTTGATTTTGCCTTCCTGAGATTTCCGGCTTTCAGCAATATCCATATTACCCAAGACTTTGACCCGAGACAACAACTGATCATAGGAACCTATGGGCATCTGGCCAAAGGTTTGGAATAGTCCATCTACCCGGAACCTCACCAAAACTTCTTTTTCCTGGGGTTGAATCAAAATATCCGAAGCTTTGAGATGAATGGCCTGGCTTATCACTTGATCCAAAATCTGGGTCGGTGTAGACAATCCCGATAAATCAAAGGCAGTCGTCGGTTGCATACTCTTATTAAACACTATTTTTAGGTACTTGACAAGACTTAGCACTCTTGATATATTACTGCTAAGTATGGATTTAACACCCAGACAAACCCAAATCTTGAAAGCCATTATTGATGAATATATTTCTTCGGCCGAGGCCGTGGGCTCAGAAACTCTGGACCGCAAATATGCCTTGGGTGTCTCCCCCGCCACTATCAGAAACGAAATGGCTGAGCTGACTGAAAAAGGCTTTTTGCAGCAATTGCATACTTCCGCCGGCCGGATTCCGACAGCCATGGGACTGCGGTTTTATGTGGGTCACCTGATGCAGGAAAAACAAATGTCAGTCCGTGATGAAGTCTCGTGCAAAGAAGAAATCTGGGATGCCAGGTTTAATCTGGACAAATTACTGAAAGAAACCGTCCTGGCTTTAGCCAGACGGACCCGGACTCTGGCTGTGGCGACAACAGATGCCGGAGATGTCTATTATGCCGGGGCTTCGCATATCTTAAATATGCCGGAATTTTATGATATTGATGTCGCCCAGACCGTCTTATCCCTATTGGATCAGAGACTGCGGTTACATCAGCTATTTTTTGAACAAAGCCTTAGCGTCGAGCCTATTCACATCATGTTTGGCTCGGATTTAAACTGGGCCCATTTCTCTCCGGTTGGGGTGGCTTTTGCGAGATTTAATGCGGGCAAAACCGGAGATGTTACCTTGGGCGTGATTGGCCCCTGTAGGCTTAATTTTCCCTATGTCGTACCCACCATCCGTTATTTTTCTCAATTAGTGGGTGAAATTGCCCAAAATTTTTGATATGAAAAATAAAAATACTAATAATCAAGTGCTAATCGATGACCTGAAAAATCAAGTGCTAATTTTGGAAAACGATTGGAAGCGGGCTTTGGCTGATTATCAAAACCTGGTTAAGCGCTTTGAAACCGAAAAGCGGGAAGTGGTCCGTTTTGCCAATCTGAATTTGATATCCAAATTGCTACCATCTTTGGATATACTCGAACTGGCGGCAAATCATTCCCAAGATACTGGCATAAAAATGGCAGTCAAGCAATTTCAGGATGCTTTGACATCTGAGGAATTACAAGCCATTGTTCCAAATATTGGTGATGTTTTTGACCCCAACTTGCATGATTGCATCGAAACTATTCCGGGAGAAAATGAAAATACACTTGCAGAAATCGTTACAAAAGGGTATAAAATAGGAGATGTTATTTTAAGACCGGCAACGGTTAAAGTTTATAAAAAAATTGATGAATTGAAGGTAGAAGTTTGAAGTTAGATATTTGAAGCTAGATATTTTGATATTTTGATAATATAATCAAAACATCAATAAATCAAAAATTCAACAATCCAACTTCCAACTTCCGATTTTAAAAAATCAAATTAAAAAATATGGCAAAAATTATCGGCATAGATTTAGGAACAACCAATAGCTGTGTGGCAGTCATGGAAGGTGGCGCGCCCAAAGTAATCGTGGCCGCCGATACCGGCCGGAATACCACGCCATCAATTGTGGAGCCGATCAAAAAATTAGTGGGTGACGTAGCCAAGCGCCAAATGGTCTTAAATCCCAAAAATACAATTTACAGTATCAAAAGATTGATGGGCCGCAAGTTTTCTGATCCTGAAGTCAAGCGGACAATTGACATGGTGCCTTACAAAATAGTGGCCGGCAAAGACGGCATGGCCTGCGTCGAAGTGGATGGCAAAGTCTATACTCCCCAGGAAATTTCTGCTCAGGTCCTCATGACCATGAAAGCCCATGCCGAAAGCTATTTGGGTACAAAGATCGATTCAGCCGTCATCACTGTCCCCGCTTATTTTGACGATTCTCAACGCCAAGCCACTAAGCAAGCCGGAGAAATTGCCGGACTGAAAGTGGAAAGAATAATAAATGAGCCAACAGCCGCCGCTTTAGCTTATGGCCTGGACAAGAAAAATGCTCATACGGTGGCGGTTTATGAT
>CAYITQ010000049.1:0-3875 GCA_964366335.1 uncultured Gammaproteobacteria bacterium | reverse complement strand
AAGGACTGGAATGTCTAGATCTTTTAGTGGAAGAAAAAAACACCGAGGTGGAGGCGATCGTTAGTTGTAAATCGGTTGATCAATTTTCCAGCAAAGGACAAGGTCGAGGGCATCGCAAAATTTCAAGAAAAAATTACGAGATCCACGTTTACTATTTGAGGAATTCTCTCGTTTAGTTATTTTGCATCGCCAGCGGGGGAAAGGTATTGACAGATTAATAAATGTAGTGTATTGTATATACAAATGGTATGGAGTTTGAATGGGACAAAGGAAATATTGGCAAGAACGAAAAACATCAAGTTTCAGACGAGGAGGCCGAAGAAATCTTCTCTGATCTTGATAAAGCCAAGTATCCTGACCCAAAGCATTCAAGTGTCGAACCAAGATATATATTGACAGGGGAGACGCAAAAGAAAAGACAATTGTTAATTATTTATACTATTCGAAATACTCGAATCAGAATAATTTCTGCCAGAGATCTAAACAAAAAGAAAGAAAGACATCTATATGAAAAAGCCTTTAATATTACCAAAGTTTAAAAACGAGGACGCAGAACGAGCGTTTTGGGCCAAGATTAACTTGGCTGATTATTATGAGCCTGGTGATGCTCAGCATGTTTATTTTCCAAACCTCAAACCTACTAGTCAACCAATATCATTTCGTTTGCCCAAATTTCAAATTGCCCGCCTCAAAGAAAGAGCCAATTATTTAAGCGTTCCTTACACTTCCCTTATCAAAACCGCTATAGATAAGTATCTATTCTCCACCTAGGAATACGGTCTAATTTGTCAAAGTTTTCGGGCGAGAAAACCTCGCCCCTACTGAATTTAAAACTGGCGGCAATACCAATCATGGCCGCATTATCACCAGTTAATTCCATGGGAGCGAAGTGGATTTCTATTCCTAAATCCCGACCCATCAAACTTAATCTCTTTCGAAGTTCTTGGTTTGCTATTACTCCACCACCTACCAACAAGTGCTCAGTACTCAGAGAAAAGTGCTCAATAGATTTTTTGATAATTCTAATCAAATGCTCAAAGGCTCTGTTTTGAAAACTGGCAGCCAAATCATTGATCTCCATGGCACTTAGCCCTTGGCCCTTAGCACTAACGAGTCTGCCAAATGCCGCTTTTAATCCTGAATAACTTAACTCATTCCGGTCCTCTTTTCCAGCCATTGGTAATGGCAGTAAATATTTCTTGGGATTGCCAAGGGCCGCTGCTTTTTCTAGCATGGCGCCACCCGGGTAAGGCATACCCAAAATCCGGGCAGCTTTATCCAAAGCCTCACCCAAAGCATCATCAATAGTCTGGGCAAGTATTTTGTATTTGCCGATTTCCTCAACCAGAATTAATTCGGTATGTCCTCCTGATACAACCAAACCAAGGATTGGTAATTTCGAATTTCGAATTTCGAATTTCGAATTTGCGAAGGGACTGAGTAGGTGTCCTTCAATATGGTTTACAGCAATCAGTGGCTTGTCATATTTAATTGCCAATTCTTTGGCTTTGGAAATTCCCACTTCCAGAGCAATAGCCAATCCGGGGCCTGCTGTTACAGCAACAGCGTCTATATCAGGTATTAGGCACTGGGCACTAGTCAAGGCCTTATCTATAACTTTGTCTATATATGCCAGATGGTCACGTTTGGCAATAGATGGCACGATACCGCCCCAATCTGCGTGCTCTAATTGAGTATGTTTAACACTAGATAAAATAGTGGTGTTTTCCACGACCGCAGCAGCAGTATCATCCGCGCTCGTCTCAATTGCCAATATTTTCATAATATTTCAATCATCCTTTCGTTTTCTTTTTCT
This sequence comes from uncultured Gammaproteobacteria bacterium, assembly GCA_964366335.1. Taxonomy (GTDB): domain Bacteria; phylum Patescibacteriota; class Microgenomatia; order CAZETR01; family Amesbacteraceae; genus JACRNA01. Next base: position 2,059 of record CAYITQ010000049.1, on the reverse strand, counting down.
CCCAGTGAAATAGTTACATAAGTAGTGGAGTAGTTTTTGAAAAATTCCGGAAACTTATCCGCCCACTCGACAACAATAATATCCTTATGTTTTATTCTGTCTTTAATTCCCAATCTAGTTAATTCGTCTACCGTTTCCATGCGGTAGCAGTCGATATGGACAAAGCAATGTTCAGTATTCAATATTCGGTATTCAGTTTCTAAGACATAAGTGGGGGAGATAATATTTTCCCTAATGCCTAGTGCCTTGGCAATCTCCTTAGTCAGGGTGGTTTTCCCGGCTCCCAACGATCCAGACAAAGCAATAATATTTGGCTTTCTTGCCAAAATATTTCTTGCCAAATCTTTTATTTTGTCCCGCGTAAATATACTGCTTGCCATGGACGGTAATTTGAATAAAAGGTGCGTTCCTGTAAGACTTCCGTCCCCCGGGTAACTTTCCAATCAAAAGCAGATTTAGCTCCCCAGGCCGACCAATCTATTTGTCTGACGACGCCTTTATTTAAAGTGGGATCGTCTTGGTACAAGTCGGGCGGAGGAGGAGAGACATCCCAGACACGGGCCTTGGACAGACTGACCACCCGCCCGTCGCGAGTGCCATAAAGTTCAAAAATCAGTGAATTCTTTTCGGCGTCAAAAATAGTTTGGATTAAGAGATAATTACCGGTGTCGTTTTTGAATTTAAAATCAACTGTAGGTGAGAAGACAGTAGCATCAAAGCCCGGTTGTTTGTCGTTTTCGTAATAATGGACCCGGTAAGCGTGAGCGGTGCGCTCGACAATAGGTAGTCCTGCATCTAAAACTGCCCGGAAAAGGGTAGTTGATACTTGGCAGACACCACCTCCATCACCCAACACCGTCCGGCCTTCTTTGATTACATAAGCCGGTTTATAACCCGTGCTTGCAGAAATATCACCGATATATTTGACAAAGGAAAACACCTCATCGGGTGCAACCAAAATGCCGTTCATAGCGCCCGCGGCCAAACCCACATTAAAAATACGGTTAGGAATAGACCCCGAAAAATCTGAGGTTCCCCGGCCCACCAATTCTTTAATTCCCAGTTTGTTGACATCGGCCAAGGTAATGGCGGGCTGGGTATTTGAGGTAGGTACCACCACCTCGACATTTTGAGCCGATTCTTCCAGCTTTCCAAATTCAACTAGCAGAGTCTTGATCAGTTCGTCATTTATCACTTTGATTCCGGGTTTGGGTGGTCTAAATTCTTCCACTTTCCCTTCGCCCTCAAATCTAAAAAAAGCATTTTGCGGGATACGATTGATAGTGGTAGCTAGTTCTTCAACCCAAGCCTGGACAGAAGCAGACTTGTATCCCGTGGGATCCAGCCAAGAGATTAATTGTTCAGATGTAATATTCCAGTTTTGGTTTTCAAATCTAATAACGACAATTTTGTTTAAAAGATTGGTAGCCCGGGCCATTAGGACATTCATCTGGTCTGTGGTTAATTTTGGTGTCAGCAATTTTACCGGAATGTCAATGTCATATTTCCCCATTGTCAGTGCAGATTTTATTTTTTCGGCCAACAATCGTTCATCCACAATCTGGCCATTTTCTCCGGACGTGACATTGATAGTATTAGCCACAACGGTAATTTCGGGATCAGCGGCAGGAATGTTGATATTGGCGGAGACTGAAGCAATTTTTCCAGCCAGTTGGTTGTCGGACAAAGAAAATATCAGGCCATTTTTTTGGTTTACACTTTCGGCAAAATCATACCGCAAGGCGATATCGGAAGGCACAATAATCCATTCACTCGTACCCCAGTGTAATCTAATCTGTGGGTCTTCAAATTTACTTCTGAGTTTTTCTATTGCTGGAGCAGTTCTGAGCAAACCGATATCTACTCCCGCAACGGAGACTTTCGGTGGTATCCGGTCATAAAAATAAATTTTAATTCCCAACCACACCACAACAGAAATTACGGCTGTTATAAATATTGTCTTTTTTATAATCACGATTATGATTATACAGTGAAGAGCGAATGGTGGAGGTGGTGGGAATTGAACCCACGTCCGAAATAGTCATTATCAAGCATCTAC
>CAYITQ010000048.1:0-3896 GCA_964366335.1 uncultured Gammaproteobacteria bacterium | reverse complement strand
TGAGGTATAATAAAACCATGATTATTGACATCAAACCACCCAAACAAGTTCTGGATATCCTAAAGACTTTTAAGAAGGCTAAATACGAAATATATATCGTAGGTGGGGTAGTGCGCGATGCCATTTTAGGCAAACCTCTTTATGATTGGGACTTTACCACCAATGCCGCGCCTGAACAAATATTAAAATTATTCCCGGAGGGATTTTATGATAATAAATATGGGACTGTCGGAATTAAAAATGAAGAAGCCAGGCCTTATGAAATTACAACCTTTCGGAATGAAGAAAACTATACCGACAATCGTCATCCCGATAAGATTTCTTGGGGAGCGTCCCTAGAAGAAGATTTGAAACGTCGGGATTTTACAATTAACGCAATCGCCTTGGATAATAAATTTCAGATTATTGATCCGTATAATGGACAGGCTGATCTAAAAAATAAATTAATCAGAGCTGTGGGAAATCCGCAGGACCGGTTTTCTGAAGATGCCTTGCGTATGATGCGGGCAGTCAGAATTGCTGCCCAATTGGGATTTACTATAGAACAAGCAACTTTGCAGGCAATACAGGCAAATGCGGGCAAAATTAGGCATGTATCCGCCGAAAGAATTCATGATGAATTAATAAAGCTCATGGTCAGTCCTTATCCAGCCGATGGCTACTTACTTATGCATAATTCTGGTTTGGGGGCTGAAATTTTACCTGAAATGGAAGCAGCTTTTGGTATCGAGCAAAAAAGTCCCGGTAGGCACCATGTCTTTGATGTAGGAACACACAGTGTCGAAGCGCTACGGCATTGTGCCTCCTCCGACCCCGTCACCCGTCTGGCAACTCTCATTCATGACGTGGGTAAAGCCAGAACTCAACGAATATTGGCCACAGGTACTATCACTTTTTACAATCATGAAATGGAATCGGCAAAAATTGCGGTCAAAATTGCTGACCGCTTGCGTTTTTCCAATGCCGAAAAAGACAAGTTTGTGAGATTGGTCCGCTGGCACCAATTTTCTGTCGATGAACGTCAGACCGATTCTGCAATCCGGAGGTTTATCCGGAACGTAACCTTACCTTATCTGGAAGACATATTGGCTTTACGTGTCGCTGACCGCCTGGGTGGTGGGGCCAGGGCTACTAGCTGGAGACTGGAGGAATACAAAGCCCGTATTTTAGAAGTCCAAAAACAACCGTTTTCTATTCCGGATCTGAAAATTTCAGGAAAAGATGTCATGGAAATAAAAAAGATAACTCCGGGCCCCATGGTGGGCAAATATTTACAAATTATTTTTGAAGAAGTGGAGAAAGGATTGGTGAATGAGAGAGAAATCTTGTTAAAGAGATTGTTTGAAGTTGGAAGTTTGAAGTTGGAAAATCGATATTTTTGATATTTTGAAATTTTGATCAAAGAATCAAAATATCCAACTTCACGCATCTAACTTCTACCTTCTAACGTCAAAAAATCAATCTGTAATATTATTTACGTTTGGTTTCCCACAACACCAAAAGTGGTGCGGCGTTGAAGATGGATGAGTATGTCCCGGACATAATACCCAAAAGAAGTGCTGTCACAAACCAGCGGATGTTTTCGCCCCCAAAAAGAAGTAATGCCATCAAAGTCAAAATAGCAGTCAGAGACGTATTTAAAGACCGCACCAATGTTTCGGATAATGAAAAATCTACCACTTCTTCAAATGAATTGTGGGGCATTTTTGGCAGGTTTTCCCTAATGCGGTCAAAGACCACAATTGTATCGTGAACCGAAAACCCGATAACCGTCAAGATAGCGGTCACAAACAATGAATCCACTTCCACATGCCATAAAAATCCAAATATAGAAAATAACCCCAATATGACAAAGGCGTCGTGAAGCAAAGCAATAATTGCACTGGCTCCAAATTTCCAAGATGAATAAGGTTTTGGGATGTGTCTAAATGACCAGGCAATATATAAAACTATTACCAGAGAGGCTACACCTACTGCCAAAATCGCTTTTTGGGTCAATTCACGCCCAATCAAAGGCCCTACCGTCTCAAATCTCTTTTCTGTCGCGCCCTCTATTAAACTCAAATATTTTATTTTTTGCTCATTACTTAATTCTTTGAGTCTCAATAAATAGACATTATCGCTGGAACTTTGAACCGATGATAATTCCAGCTTTTCACTTTTCGCCAATTCTTCTAATTTTTGTTTTGTTATTTGTGGATTTGTAATTTGAATTTCCAAAAGTGACCCACCGGTAAAATCAATTGACAATCTTAAACGGTATTTAACCAGAGAAATCACACCCGGAATCAAGACCAAAAGTGAAATGGCAAAATAAACATATTTATATTTCAATAATTTCATATTATTTGCGGTAAACCAGATTTAACAAAAACTTAGTCACAGTAATTGCCGAAAACAATGATACCAAAATACCCACTATCAAGGTCAGAGCAAAACCCCGGACCGATCCGGATCCAAACCAGAATAAAATTCCAGCCGTCATGAGAGAGCTAATGTTGCTGTCACGGATCGAATTCCAAGCCCGGTGAAATCCAAGCTCAATAGCGACACTTCTGGGGCGTCCCCAACCAATCTCCTCTTTTATCCGTTCAAAAATCAAGATGTTTGCGTCCACTGCCATACCAATTGATAAAATCAGTCCTGCTATTCCGGCCAAAGTCAGGGTAATCGGAATTATTTTGATTACTGCCAGAGATAAAAATACATAAAGAACCAAAGCCAGATCAGCCAGAATTCCCTTTAATCCGTAATTGGCTATCATAAACAGACAGACTATTAACAAGCCCACTGCTCCCGCAAACAAACTCTTGCTGATTGATTCGTTTCCGAGTGTCGCCCCGACACTTCTCTGTTCGACAATCTTGACCGGTACCGGCAGAGCTCCGGCATTGAGCTGGATAACCAGCTTTTTAGCTTCGTCTACTGTAAAATTCCCAGTAATTACGGCTTTACCGTCGGTAATTGCATTTTCTACATTGGGAGCAGTCACAATTTTGTCATCGAGAAATATCGCCAGCGGTTTACCAATGTTCCGACTGGTAATTTCGGAAAACTTTTTTCCGCCTTCGGCTGTAAATTCAAGTCCCACTGACGGACTGCCTGATAACTGATTAGTTTGACCACTGGCAAATTGGACTTGGGCTCTTTGTAAATCGGCGCCCGTTAGACCCGTAGATTTAAAATCGGCGGCTGCCGATGGTGTAGCCACGGTCGATTCACGAAATTCGAGCTGTGCTGTCTGACCAATCAGGTTTATGGCATCATTAATATCTGTCACTCCCGCCAACTCAACAATTATCCTGTGTTCGTCTCCGACTTTTGAGGTTTGAATTATCGGCTCTGATACTCCGAGAAGATTAATCCGGCGTTCAATATTGGACCGTGTGGACGCTACGGCAGGAAGTTTGTCAGCTTCCGAAAGCCCGGAAACATCGGCCTGATACACCAAGTGAACTCCACCCTGCAAGTCCAAGCCTAAACGCAAATTTAAATCCCGATTAAATTTACCTAAAGAAAATGCCGGCCGCAAATTGACCCATAAAGATACTACTATTGCCAAGGCGATTAAAATTATTCTTGATTTCATGCTACCAAATCCTCCTCATCGCCATATATCATGACCCGACCGCTGGTTAAAATAGAAAGCAAAAACGGATCGCGCCGCAGACGCCTGAATTTTAGTTCTTCAGATGTCATTGGGGTATAATTTATCGTTGTCCCCCGTTTCTCTTCTTCTTCTTTGATTAATATATTCAACTCAGAGAGATTAATTTCTCCTACCACGAGCACATCCACTTCATCATTTTTGGGCCGGGGTTCGTGGCGCACAAAAGAGAGAGAAAACATTACCAGATTGAGGTGGCCCAATTTGGTTTTGCTTTTCAAAACTGCTT
>CAYITQ010000047.1:0-4113 GCA_964366335.1 uncultured Gammaproteobacteria bacterium | reverse complement strand
CGATCAGCTCCCATGTGCCATCTGATCCTCGGATCTTTGAAATATTTGCAAACTGGTTGGTTGTCAACCCAACTTATGCGTTTGCTTAATTAGTAATAGTTTATACTACTTTTTCAGTTTGTCAACACAATTTTCTAAATTCCTCGGCATTAAGCTCCAATGATTTCAATATTTGATTCATGGTTCCCGGCCTTATGGTATCTCCTGCGTGATAACTAATGACCAGAACTCGGCCAGTATCCAGATGCTGCCAAATATCATGACTGCCCCGGCCATGCCGTTTGAAAACAAAGCCAACCTTTCTAGCTACTTTCTCTACTTCGCGGGCAGTGACTCTCGGCTGTTTGCTCATGCAGTTAATCCAAAATACAAAGGATTTGGGATTTGTAGATTAAATTTTAAACCTGGTTTTTGTAATTTCTCTTCTGCTCCATTTAACTCAAGCACATTCCTTAAAATATCTTCGATATTTAGCATTACATCTAAATAAGTCTTGCCTTCCGCATAAACTCCCTGAACCTCATCACAGACAGCCAAATACGAACCGTCTGTCTGACGGGTAATTTCCACCCCATATTTATCTAAAACTTTGTTCTTGCTCATGACTAAAGTATACCCTTGACAGAAACATTGTCAATAGATATAATGCATCCCAATGAATTGTTTGCATTTCACTCCTATTTATAAGCTGACTAATCTCAGTGTTTTTTTGGAGGGTGAACAAAGTTAATTAAATTTTAAAAAACTTTCAATACCCTCCAAAATGGAGGGTTTTTTAGTATTATGAAAGATAGAAAAATACTTGTACAATTAGACGAAATGTATTGTTTAGACCGAGATGGAGCTAAAGTAAAACCAACTATAGAAACAGATTATCGGGGAGAATCCCATGTCTTTACGCAAAACGGCGAATTAGTGTCTGCAACAAGAGGGAAATTAAGACCGAGGGCAAAAGGTGGAGAAACTTTTCGAGTCGGGCCTACCCACTCTCACCCGTCCTCTCCATTTGGCAATAATGAAGACCACACAATACATCTACTTGAAGGAGGGAAACCTCATTCAATGGGGAAAAGTTTAAAAAAACTGTTTACAAGAAGGGTCGCAGAGGAATATTCCCTGGGCGATAAAAAGAACGATCTTACTTATTTTGAAGATAAGTAATTATTTCAAGGATTTAGAAATCTCGCGCTTGGCAACTGTGGTAACTATAAATTCCAACCAGTCGTGATTTGGTTTGGTGCGTTTGCGGTCAACAATAATTTCCACCACATCACCATTTATTAATTTGTGACTTAGAGGAACCATTTTGCCGTTGACTTTAGCACCGGAGGCCTGATGGCCAAGTTTGGTGTGTACGGCGTAAGCGTAATCGATGGGGGTGGCGCCGCGGGGCAGATCGTAAACGTCGCCGATGGGAGAAAAAACCAGGTTGCGGTGTTGGAGAGCATCAAATTTTAAGGCATTCAGATATTCCTGCGAATTTGTCATTTCTTTTTGCCAATCCACCAATTGTTTGACCCAGGATAATTTGTTGGAAACGACAACTTTGCCCGTTTGAAGTTTTTCATCTGAAGCTCCTTGGGATTTGGCGGCAGAATATTGCCAATGGGCAGCCAAACCCATTTCGGCCTCTTCGTGCATTTGATGAGTCCTAATTTGAATTTCCACTATTTTTCCTTCCGGTCCAAAGACTTTGGTATGAATAGAACGGTAACCATTGGGTTTAGGATTGGCTATAAAATCAGACATTCCCAGATAGGGTACGGGGTGCCAGGCACCATGAATGGCACCAAGAGCCAGATAGCAATCTTCGACCGTGCTGACCAAAATCCGAGCGGCGAATAGATCGTGAATTTTGTTTAAATCCCCGTCGATTTCAGGCCGCTGGAGCTTACGCCACAAACTATATAAATGTTTGCGACGGACATTGATTTTTGCAGCCACATGCTTGGATAATAATAATTGTAAAAATTCTGATTTACAATTCTCAATGTATTTTTCGGCCGATTTATATAAACTGCGGCTGTCTTTTTCCAGTTTTTGCTGTTCTTTGGGATACAAAAAGGGGAAAGCTAAATCTTCCAGCTGGCCTTTTACTTCCCCCATCCCCAACCGTTCGGCTAGAGGAGCGAGAATTTCCAATGTCTCTTCGGCGTTTCTTAACTGACGGTCCGGGGTTAAATATTGCAAAGTCTGCATGTTGTGCAAACGGTCGGCAAGCTTGATGAGAACTACGCGTAAATCACGGGCCATAACCAGAAACATTTTCCGGGAATTTTCGATAAATTCTTCGGATTTACTACCGGTTAGATGAATGTGACTAACAACGGTAACACTATCAACCAACATCGCCATCTCTTCGCCAAATTCTTTGATAATGTCGCCGCGTTTGGCACCGCCTTCTTCGACGGTGTCATGTAATAACCCGGCAACAATAGCGGTATCATCCAGTCCCCACTTTTGTAAAGTTTTGGCTACCGTAACAGGGTGAGTAATATATGGCTCACCCGAGAGACGTTTTTGGCCCGTATGAGCAAAAGAAGCAAAATCCAGAGCCTTTTTATAGAGTATCTGATCCATGAGCTATTATATCGCGGATGTTCAACTGCAGGCTGGTCTTGCCGTTAAATTCATTTATTTCGGACTGATATATGACATCGTAAGAGGAGCTAGGAGATAGGAGCTGGGAGCTAGTCGCATTAAACCAAATGGCGTCAAGATTGCCGACTTTGAATTTTAAATGTTTTCCTGTCTGTCCAACTGATTTGATATTTGTAATTTGGATATTTGCAGATTTGAATATTGGCTGAGGATTACCTAAGCCATATGGCTCCATGGTTTTGAGTTTGGTCATTAGTTCATAGTTGATAGAAGATAATGGGATCTCGAGATCTATCCGCTGGGTTTTCACAAGAAGCTTAGGATCTATACTTGTTTTATTAAGTTTCTTAAGTAACTTAGGTAGGTTTATGCTAGAAATTGTAAAACCTGCGGCCATGGCGTGGCCCCCGACAGCCACTAATAATTTATCAAATTTTCTTAAATAATCGGTAATATGAAATCCTGATATTGACCGGCAGGAGGCCTTGCTTTCTGTCTCGCCGACACTTATAGCGATACTCGGCCTATGATATTTCTCGGTCAGTTTTCCTGCAATTAAACCTATTACTCCAGCGTGATAACCGGTATCCGAGACCACAATTAAATCGGGCAAATTATTTTCATCCAGCATCCCCAGAGCATGATCAACGGCATTTTTGGTTTCATCTTGACGCGTTTTGTTTGTATCACCCAGCAGTTTGGCAAGCTTAGCGGCTTGGTCGGCATTGTGAGTACACAACAATCTAAGACTATCAATGGCATGTTCCAGTCTCCCCATGGCATTAAGTCTCGGGCCAATCATATAGCCAATTTCATAAACACCTATTTTTTTAAGTTGAGCTTCATTAATCAAAGCCAGTAAACCCACCCTTTTGGTATTTTGTAATTCTAGTAACCCATGTTTTACAAAACTGCGGTTTAAGCCTATTAACGGCACCAAATCACATACGGTGGCGATTGTGGCGAGTTCCAAAGAAAGAGTTTTATTTAAATAATCTCTGGCAAAAAACCAAGCGAGACCAGAAGCACAGCTATCTTTTGAATAAAGAATCGTATTGGCGTTCGGTAATTTTTGCTCCGGGTCATGATGGTCAATGATTATTACATCACAAGCATTGTTTTTAATATACCCGATCTGGTCGTGGGCGACAATTCCATTGTCAACAGTAATTATCAATTTAGCTCCTTGAGATAGACAATGATCAATGCCTTTTATGGATAATCCATAACCTTCGGATTCGCGGTGGGGAATGTGGGGAAAGACGTTTTTGTATCCGGCATAAATAGTTTCCCAAAGAATTGCTGTAGCACAAATACCGTCGACATCATAATCCCCATAAACAATTATCTTATTATTCAAAGCGATATGTTTTTTGATCAATTCAATTGCAGGCAAACTGTCAAATGGGGATTCTATGTCTTTGGGGTGAGGTGGAGAGAAAAATGCGTCTGGATCGGTAATTCCACGGATTTCTAATATCTTGTCGATTATCTGATCTGGAGTCATAAACT
>CAYITQ010000046.1:0-4839 GCA_964366335.1 uncultured Gammaproteobacteria bacterium | reverse complement strand
ACCATATCAACTGATTATACCCCTTTCATGGAAGAGTTAACTGAGGCAAATCAAAGTCAAGGATTGCAAACGATGGGAGGGGGAAAATGGAATACTCCTTACATAGCAACGGGGATCTCAATTCCCAAGATTGCTAGACCATTAGATATTACCTGCAAAGAAGAGGCAACAAGTTTGACCCTAGACTCTTTTAACCGTGGGTCTTCGGTTCTTAGAACCGGAATTGTATTATAAAACAGATTAAATCGTTTAGCTATACGGAGAACTTGACAAATGTAAGACTTAGTGTAGAATACACTTACAATTTGAAAAGCGTTTGATCCCGCTCGCAACGGGAGAGCTGATTGTACAAATGCAATATGGGTAGGCCCATGATAGCCGTAGTGAGGAGAACTCAAGATCATCGTCAAGGTTAAAACGGGGTCTTTTTTAGTGTTTTAGAGTTCTCAAAATAGGGTGGTACAGTGATTGGCCTCAATCGCCCCTTTTATAGGGGCGATTTTATGCAAAATGAACTCATTTCACTACAATCGATGGGGGTATCAGAAGCTCAAATTGGTCTGTTGGCTAGTCATTTAGCCAGGGCAGCAGAATTTGTGTGGTTAACCGATCCCAGTATCCCGGAAGCTCTGAAATGGATGCATAGTTCTCTTTCCAAAAACCTAATACCCACAGATGCTGATCTTTTATTGGACGTCGTAACTAAAAACTTGCCTGGCGAAGAAGTTGTCTATAGTGAAGTAGGTTATGATTCTTGTCAATCCCATAGAAAACTCTCAAAAGTTGCCGGGGAAGCCATTTTGATAGGAGGAATGATTTATGAGAGCCAACTCCTAGGCTTATCCATAAATTTAGAAGAGGCAAAAATCCTGATCGGTTCACAATTGGGGTTGGATCAAAATGACGCAGAGGGTTTGGTACGAATCGCCCAAAAACACGGCGGGGTTCAAGATTTTCTATTCCCCGGAGTTACCCCTTCAGATACAGATACCCCCAATTTGGCCAGCTATGTTGTGGCCGCGTTAGGCGGTCAACCACTGACTAGCGTAAGAACCCTAACTGGAGTAGGTGGTCTGCGATACGACCAAGATTGGAACTTCGTCACCGATTTTAAAACTTTTGTGAAATTGAAAGTCACCGAGGATAAACGGTACTACCCCGGAATAGGCATTTTCTACCTGCTTTTGAAGAATGACCTATCCGCGTTTCCAGCGCTAGCTCATGCCATGTCAATTGAGCAGTTTAAACAAAAGTTGTCAGAAGTAGAAAATAAGCAATTTCAAGGAGTATCTGTGCTGTGCAGCGCATTTTTACCCAGCTGGTCTGAAATGAAAAAATATCAAGATTTTACTTCCCCAAAGTCTCTGGCCTTGGCAGAAGCATTTCACTCCCCAGCCTACGAGTTTGCCATATTACTTGAAACCATAAAAAATATTACTGCAGGCCAAGTAGACAAAGCTTTGGGGGAACAATTGGATATTCTTACAGAAAAATTAAACTATTTATGGAGCTTCAACTCCACAATCCATTTACCCTGGACGGCAAATATGGCCGGCTTATCCAACGACCTAATAGGGAAAATAACTAATTCAGTGGGAGATTATGGAATTAGATATGGAATGGGATATGCTGGGAGATCTTTGGAAATACGAGAATTAGCTTTTGGGAACAATAGAAAATTCCCCTTAGGATTAGCTGGGCAGGCCGTATATGTTGTCCGAATATACAAGGAAAGCGATTGTTTTCAAGGAAGTTATCAAGAAAGCCCGCTTAAACCCGGAGACAACCTATGGAAACAAATCTCAAAACTGGGTTTTATGAAAGCGGGATTAACTTTATTGGAGAAACATGAATAAAACACCAAAAAAGCTATTCTTATTTGACTGCGATCAAACCCTGTGGCTGACCAACAAGTCAGAGTATGTCAGTCGTGTAACTTCTGATTTTTATCTCAAACAAGGTATTTTAATCCGAAGAGCCGATGGGGTCGCTTTTTGTCCCAAAAAGGGAATCAAAAAAATATTTAAGTCTATAAACGCCAGCGGAGGAAGTATCGGCATAGTTAGCGATAATCAACCAAAAGTGGTCATATCAGTATTAAAACTATTAGGTTGGTGGAAACATGTCGACAAGAAAGCCTTTAACGTCAGGCTTTGGATTGGCCCATGTCCCAAAGAAGTAATGGTGCAGGAAATCCTATCTAAACCCCAGTTCAAAAATTTAAATAAGAAAAACATTTACTGGTTCGATGATGGAGGTTACTCAAAAGTAGCCAAAGACATGGGGGTAAATTTCATAAGAGTTAACTGCATGACTGCTTCCCTAGTCAGGAAATAGCTTGTCAAAACGATAGGGTGGGAATACCTTGTCATTCGCTTCGCGGCATACAATGGTCATAAATTGTCATTGGTTGCAAATCAAAGTTACATCTTGGAGATTCTTCCCCATCAAAATTTCCTTTAATTTATTAGGAGTTTTACCATTGATAATATAGCTTTTTATACCAAAACTTGAGGCTAAATCTAGGCTGGTTTTAACTTTATGAAGCATGCCTCCAGTAACATCGGTGCTTGCTGATCCTCCAACTTCAACTGAAATTTTGGCAAAGTTTTGTTTGTTAATTTTGGGAATAGTTTGACCGTTTGGATTCAAGACACCATTGGTATCTCCACACAAGATCATCCAAACGTTTTTATAATCGTGCATTAGATTTTTGGCCAAGATATCCAGAGTTGTTTCGCCTGAGAAAATACAAAAGCCTTGCTTACTATCCATGACCATGTCCCCATAAATTATGGGGATACTTCCAATTTTCAGGCTATTTTTAATCTGACTGGTTAATGTTTTATCTAGCTTTTGATTTTTGGCCATCATAAAACTTGCTGGAGCAAAAGAAATCACAGGTAACTTTGTTTTGAGAAATTCATCCACCACTATTCTATTAATTTGAATGGCAGCATCGGCTACCAAACTTAGCCCCCAAATACTATCTTTGTTAATAATCCCTTTTTGAGTTTGATACTTAGAAGCTACAGTATGGCCAAAAGAACCACTGCCGTGACCAATAATTAAATCAAACTTATCAGATAAAGAATCTTTTATTTCATGGGCCAATCGGCTAATAACCTTCTTTTTTGCATAAAATGCCCGATTTTTATCTGTAATCAAACTTCCTCCCAGTTTAATGAGAATTAGATCTTTAAGCATCATGCTCTACATTCTACCAAAATCTATAGGCTTATTTGTCAATAAGGAAACCATTTGTCATACGCTTCGCGTCATACCTTAATTAATTTGTCATTCAATGATCATACCATTGGCATGCAATCGGCATTCATTGTTGGATCGGTAGATGATAAAATATTTCAATGTCGAAATCCATACCAGAACTCTACATCAGTGTTGATATTGAAGCGTCCGGACCAATTCCCGGAGAATATAGCCTACTTTCTATAGGTGCTTGTGTTGTTTCTGATACCACCCGAAACTTCTATTGTGAAATAAAACCCATAAATAATCATTTTGAGTCAGAAGCAATGAAAGTTAACTCATTGATTTGGGAGAAACTTCAACTTACCGGAGAGCCTCCTGCCGCCGCCATGGCTCGTTTTGAAACTTGGATTAAACAAACATCTATTGGATATAGACCAGTGTTTGTCGCTTTTAATGCGACCTTTGATTGGATGTTTACTCATTGGTATTTTATGAAATATCTAGGTAGTGACCCATTTGGAATAAGTGGCCTAGATATAAAGGCTTATTTTGCGGGAAAACATAAAACTTCATGGAGCCAGACGGCTAAATCTAAAATAAAGTCAATAGAGCAAGCCGAAATATTTAACCAGCTCGTGAAGTCATCATAAAAATTTCCTTGCCAAGCGAAGAGTTTCACCAGAAAAATATTTTTTGACCGCATCCCAAGATAAACTTGCCAGCATTTTTGGCGCTTTGTCACCTATATCATGATCAGCATCCGAAAAATAGTCCAATGACCGGATTAAGTGATAAGATTTTTCTTCCAGATCACCATATTTGTCATCATAAAACAAGAGAATTTCATCCATGCCAAATTCTTGGGCCAAAAAATATAAATCCACAAAATCCCGCTTTGTTCCCCTATCCGAAACTGCATGAATTTTCATCGCGGCAATATCTTTTTTACTGGCCAATTTAAGTCCTTCAAAACCAATGGTTTCACCAATCAAGGGATATTTGTAATAAAACAAACTAAATTTTGTCTCACCCACTTTCCCCCAAACGGTTCTCCACGCCGTACCCTCTTGTATAAATTCAGGAAATTCGCCCAGCGATGATGAAAGAATTTTTTCGTCAAACTCCTCTGGGGTAAAAAAATCCAAGTCTTCTGAAATTCTGTGTCCGAGCTGTAATGCCAGAGCTGTCCCTCCGGCCAAATATGAATTTTGGACAATGGGAATCTTACCAACTAACTGGATAGCCCGAAAGGTATCGGGGAGTACGGCTTTTGTAAACATACGACTTGAGATTTATCTAACTGAAAAACATCTGACCAAAAATTTGCCGTTTGCGAAGATAAATCCCGTGTCTGTTTTATTACATCTGAAATTTTGGCATCAGAACACTTTGACCGAAGCCATTTTAATGAAATTGTATTTCCCCTATCCAGGACTCTCTTGATAATAAAATTGCTGTCTTTTTCGAGGTTTAGATCCGCAAAATCCACATCCCAAAAATACTTTTTAAACTCGGCTGGCAGTTTAGTTGACATGGCTATATTTTAGCACAAAAAGACTTATTTTAGATACTCAAACGGGTTTTGGGGAACACCATTTTTACGGACTTCAAAATGCAAATGCGGGC
>CAYITQ010000045.1:0-5108 GCA_964366335.1 uncultured Gammaproteobacteria bacterium | reverse complement strand
ACTCCGATTATCAGGTTGAGAACCTGACGTCCTAACCGTTAGACGATGAGGCCATTGAACTTGCTCCATTTTATCAGAAGGAACGAGCTTGAGAGCAATTTTTAAGACTTCATCAAGGTGATTGACAAAATGAAACTTCAGTTCTTTTTTGACCCGCAGGGGTAATTCCAGCAGATCTTTCTCATTATCTTTGGGCAAAATTACGGTCGTAATTCCCGCCCGGTGCGCAGCTATGACTTTTTCTTTGACTCCGCCAATTTCAAGCACTCTTCCGCGCAAAGTAATTTCTCCAGTCATGGCTACCTCACGGCGGACCGGCAAATCAGTCAGAGACGAAATGACGGCGGTGGCAATCGCAATTCCGGCTGAAGGCCCGTCTTTGGGAACGGCTCCCTCAGGAACATGGATATGAATATCCAGCTCCTTGTAAAAATCTTCCTTGAGCTGTAATTTGTCCCAGCGGCTTCTGATATATGAAAAGGCGGCTTTAGCCGATTCTTTCATAACATCACCCAGCTGTCCCGTCAACTGCAGTTCACCCTTGCCCGGCATATGAGCCACCTCAATAAACAAGATATCTCCGCCGGCAGCTGTCCAGGCCAGACCGGTACTCATCCCAATCTCATCTCTGGTTTCAGCTAGGGTCTCCGGCAATCTCTGGGGACCCAAATATTTATGGACATCAATGACAGAAATTTTATTATTTAAATTTACTTTTCTCTTCTCGGCAATTTTTCTGGCAATTTTCCGGCCGATCTTGGCTAAATTGCGTTCTAAATTCCGCACCCCCGCTTCCCGCGTATACCGCTGAGCTATTTCCTTAAGGGCCGCGTCTTCCATCTTTAAGCTGGCAGGTAGGGCCGACTTTGTCAGATTTTTGGGCCAGAGATAATTTTTGGCAATATTGACCTTTTCATCCAGGGTATAGCCTGAAAAATGAATCACTTCCAATCTATCCCGCAGGGCCGAGGGTATGGTGTCTATATTGTTGGCCGTGGCGATAAAAATGGCATTGGAAAGATCAAACGGTACTTCCAGATAATGATCAGAGAAAGCGTTATTTTGTTCGGGATCTAGGGCCTCAAGAAGAGCTGATGAAGGATCTCCCCGGTAATCTGAGGCCAGTTTGTCCAGCTCGTCGAGCATAAAGACCGGATTTTTGGTCCCGGCAGTCTTGATCCCTTGGATAATCCTGCCCGGGAGTGCCCCGACATAAGTTCTTCTGTGACCGCGTATTTCCGCCTCATCACGGATTCCTCCTAAGGAAATTCTCACAAATTTGCGACCGAGGGCCCGGGCGATGGATTTACCGATTGAGGTCTTTCCGACACCCGGGGGCCCGGCAAAGCATAAAATAGTCCCCGATATGCCATCTTTATCTGGCGACTTCTGAGCATGCCGAAGCTTCATAACCGCCAGATATTCCATAATTCTTTCCTTGGCTTTCTCTAAACCAAAATGGTCTTCATCCAAAATCCGTGAGGCCCGGGTCATAGAAACATTGTTTTTGGACGATTTGTTCCAGGGCATGTCACACAACCATTCCAGATAGGTCCGGATATAATTTGATTCGGAATTACTAAAGCTCATTTGTTTCAGGCGGGAGAGTTCTTTTTCACTCTTTTTACGGACATCGTCGGGCATGCCTGAGGTTTTGATTCTTTTCCGCAGTACGGCATAATCATCTTCGTCTTCTGTGGTTTCTGATCCCAATTTTTCCAATTCTTTGGATATGGTTTTTTGGCGTTCACGAAGAACTTGCTCTTTGTAATTTTTGTCAAATTTGGCTTGAGCCTGGTGAGCGATATTGTGCTCCAATTCAACTACCTTTATTTCATGGGCCAATAATATCAAAGCTTCGTTTAAACGTTCGTCGACTGAGAGAATCTCGAGCAATTTTTGTTTGATGGGAGTCTTTAGATCCAGCATGTTGGCCACCTGGTCAGCCAACTCTGCGGCGGACACCCCGGACATCAGGCGCATAAAAATCGGGAAATCTACCGACCGGCCCATATCAAACAAGTGCCTAAGTTCCATTAATATTTGCCGGGCTATAGCCACTGTCTCGTCGGACTCAAGATAAGATTCCGGCAAAACTTCTATCGGGGCTGTAAAATACGGTTCCACCTGGGAAACCGGCCCAATCCTGACTCTGGCAATACCTTTGATTTTTGCTAATAATTCATTGTTCACCGGAGCAAATTGTTCCACCACACACAAGGTGCCTATTTCATACAAATCGGAAGGGCTAGGGGTTAGCGAATCATTTTTCTGACCCACAAATACCAATTGTTTATCGGATTTGATAGCGGCTTCAATTCCAGCAACACTGATTGACCTGCCAAAACTCAAGGTCGGTTCGGTGTGGGGAAAAACTACACCATCCCGCAAAGTAACAATCGGATAAAGTCGAGTAATATCCATACCTTAGCAGTCTATCACTTAGTTTGATAAAATGCTAGTATGTTGCCGGACAAATTCCTCGCTAGTTTAGCAAAAGATATTTCACCATCGGCCTTTGACCGGATCCTTCCGACTACTTTCCGGGTAAATACCCTCAAGTCAAACTTTGAAACTGTCAAAAGCAAAATTAATTTTGAATATACTCTACACAATCAAGCTTTTATTACCAACCACCCACTGCGGGAAATCCAAGAGCTAAAAATTTATAAAAATGGTGAAATTTATGTCCAGAGTTTGTCTAGTATGTTGCCCCCCATAATCTTGGACACAAAACCAAACGAAATAATTTTAGATTTATGCTCTGCGCCTGGGAGTAAAGCTTCTCAAATAGCGGCTCTAATGCAAAATACTGGTCAAATAATTGCCAATGACAATAGCCGAATCAGAATTTACAAGCTGGAAGCCAACTTAAAAAATTTGGGTGTAACCAATACCACTATTATAAATACATCGGGTCAATCTCTCTGGGAAAAATATCCAGGATTTTTTGACAAGTCCCTAGTCGATGTCCCTTGCAGTATGGAAGGACGATTTACGACGCTTGATCCAAAATCTTATCAAAATTGGTCGCCTGGCAAAGTCAAAGAGCTGGCTCAGTTGCAAAAATTTCTCCTGCGCTCGGCTTTTGGGTGTACTAAACAGGGTGGAACGATTGTTTATAGTACCTGTACATTAAATACCCGAGAAAATGAGGAGGTTGTCGAGTGGCTTTTGAAAAAAGAGTCTGGAAAAGTTGAACTTGTTTCAACTCAAAGGATTAATCCAAGTCCAATTATGGAAGGCTTCTTTGTGGCAAAACTACGCAAGTTATAACTCACCCTCATTCCCTCTCTTAATTTAAGAGAGGGACGCTACTTCTCCCTGTTCAAATGGTTAAATGATAAAATGAGTGTATTGCGGGATGGTGTAACGGTAGCACTCTGCTCTCTGAAAGCAGCGATCTTGGTCCGAATCCAAGCCCCGCAGCCCTTCGACTCACTCTGTTCGCTCAGGGCTATAGTTCTAGTGAGGAGAAGGTCTTGAGCGAGTGAAACGAGTCGAAAGATATGGATAAAAAATTGTATAATTAAAAATTATGAAACAGAAAAGAGCAACTGTCTATGCTTTTATCGATGGTCAGAACTTAAATTTAGGAACAAACAAAGATATCTATAAAGGAAATAAGTTGATATACAAGGGTTGGAGGTTGGATTTTAAAAAGTTCCGACAATATCTTTCTGACAAATTCCGCATCACTAAAGCCTTTCTGTTTATTGGATATATTCCAAGCAATAAACCTCTTTACAATAGTCTGCGTTCTTACAATTACGAGCTGGTGTTCAAGCCCACGGTCAAAGACAATCAAGGAAAACCTAAGGGTAATGTCGACGCAGAGCTTGTTCTTCACTCCGCGGCCATTCAGTATCTGAATTATGACAAAGCCGTGATTGTTTCTGGTGACGGCGACTTTAGCTGTTTACATGAGTTTTTGAAGGACAAGAATAAGTTGATGAATATTATAATTCCAAATCAGCAGAGTGAATCTAGTTTATTAAAAATATTTCAAACATACAAGATATTTCTCTATCGTGAGAAACATAGACTAGAATTTAAACCATAAAAAATGGGAGGCGTTGCAAATAGACACTTAGTCTATTGGTCGTTTCTCCCTGATGATAACCAAATTATAAAACATAATCTATTTACTGTCAAGCTTAGATACTATGACTTATTTTGTATATATTCTCCAGACATCTGGAAATACCCTGTATATTGGCCAGACGGGAGATTTGGAGAAAAGAATCAGAGAACATCGGGAAAAATCTGCCAGAGCTGCAAAATATATCAAATATTTCGATTCATTTGAATTAGTTTATTCAGAAAGATTTGATACCCGCTCCGAAGCCATGCACCGCGAATCCCAACTTAAAAAATTAACCAAAACCCAAAAAGAAACCTTAATATCCGGATAAATCCCACCTGTAAATCCCACCTGAAAGGTGGGATTACTTCGAGTCTGTTAAAATATAACAAATGAAAGTTAAATCAAGAAAATTCGTTATTTTGGCTATTCTGGTTACACTTGGTACTATTCTTGCCTATTATTGGTTTAGTAAGTCAATCTATTTTCAAATCTTTTTTTCTTGGTCTCGGCATAATATAGGCTTATTTGTGATTGTACTTTTTTTGTTAAAAATACTAGGCATTGTCTGGCCACCATTACCTGGTGGGGTTTTCACTCTGGCTGCAATACCATTTGTCGGTTGGTTTCCGGCATATCTAGTTGATTTTATCGGTAGTACAGCCGGTTCATCAATTGCATTTCTGATTGGGAAAAAATATGGGTATCCATTTTTACAAAAATTATTTGACGAAGATACCATTAGTAAAATAAGACACCTAAGAATAAAGCCTCACCGGGAAATAGAAGCTATTACGACTCTGCGAATATTTACCGGAAGCCTATTTCTCGAAGCAATTTGCTACGGAGCGGGTCTTCTGAATGTCAGATTCACTAGTTTCTTTATTGGGTCTATTATTTCTCATTTGATTGTCGGTATTCCATCTTTTTATCTAATCGGGGGATTATTTAATCTAAACAACTTGATCTTTGGGGTTTTGGGCTTTGCCATTATCATTCCCATATTTGTCAAACTGAAAGGCAG
>CAYITQ010000044.1:0-5196 GCA_964366335.1 uncultured Gammaproteobacteria bacterium | reverse complement strand
GAAATTGGAATTCTAGAAGTTTAAAGCAATTTCTGAATAATATTAACATAACTTTATTACGGTCGTAATAAAGTTGTGTTAGTTAGATTTCAAAGATTTGTTTGAGTTCGTCTTGGTTTTCTATCCAGTTTAATTTGGCAAATTTTACTCCATGAGGAACATCCAGGACTTCCCGCAGATAGCTGACTTGGTCAAAAATATCATACGGACTCACGAACACGCTCTCCTGCATTTGTTCCATGCCCAGATTCCGCAAATAAACCCGCAGGCTGTCTCGCTTTTTGCGGTCTATTTCAGCAATATCAAAAAACACCAACCTCCACTGACCGTCCCATTCACTTTTGGGCGAAGATAGTTTTAGTAAATCATATTTTAGGGTTTGCTTTTTTCCCTTGTCGGTAATTTTTATGATAGTACCATCTGGGGTCGACATTTTTTCTACCAGGCCCCTCCGCTCTAACCTGTCTGCCGCCAAATAAACAGTGGCCGGCAAATAATCTTCCCAATCCGGGAGATTTGCGTATTTCAATCTCATTAAGTTTTTCCGGGTGTGAGGAAATATAATCTCTAAATTATCTGCAATATATTTCAGGACCATTTTTGCAGATGCCCGTTTTTTTGCCACCACTACCTTATTCCTACCCATGCTTTATATTAACACAACTTTATTACGATCGTGACAAAATGGTGTTAATAATTTATTATATTGTTTAATTTGATTTTGTTTCGGATTTGGGCGGCGAGTTCGAAGTCCAATTTCAGAAGTTTTTTTTAAAGGTCTTTTCGGGTTTTGTTCAAGTGGGGATTTAAGTAGTTCTAAATACAACAGAAGAACTATTGACTCGTTTGCGAAGATCCTGCACTTCGTATTTGGTAGCCATCGTAGTAGTTAAATTTTGAATATCATCTTTGATCTCTCTTTTGAGTGATTCAATTTTTTCATTTAGCTCAGTTTTTACATCCTGAATAGTGCTACTCAAACTATCTACAACGTGATATATAGCGTCATTAGTTTGATCATTATTCTTGTCAAAAAGACCCTGTAATTGTTTTAATTGAATTTTGTTGAAACCTGCGTCAGCCATAAATTTATTGTAATACTTTAATTTCCAAAATTCTATCCCTAATTTTTGCTGCCAGCTCAAATTCCAGGGATTTGGCAGCCATGTTCATCTGGCGGGACATTAATCTGATTAATTTACTCCGGTCTTCAGGAGTTAACTGATTGACTTTAGACATATCAACATCAGATGCGTCGAGAATGTTTTTGGATTTTAAAATTTGCTTGGGATCCAGGGCAATTATTTGTTCCTCCGTCTTTTCGACCATTTTTCCGCGGATGGGTTTTGTTATTGATTGTGGTGTAATTCCAAATTCTTGGTTATATTTCAATTGATATTCACGGCGCCTGTTGACCTCGTCTATCGCGTTTTTCATCGAGTCGGTAATTTTGTCGGCATACATGATGACTGCTCCGTCCTCGTGACGGGAGGCTCTACCCATTGTTTGAATAAGTGAAGTGCGCGAGCGCAAAAATCCTTCCTTGTCAGCGTCCAGTATAGCTACTAAAGAAACTTCCGGCAGATCAAGTCCCTCCCTTAATAAATTTATTCCCACTACTACATCAAATTTTCCCGACCGAAGTTCATCTAAAATATCAAGACGTTCGAGTGTATCTAATCCGGAATGCAGATAATGAACCTTGATATTTTGTTCATCCAGATAATTTGCCAGATCTTCCGCCATTCTTTTTGTCAGTGTCGTCACTAATACGCGTTGACCATGAGAAGTTCTGTACTCAATCTCTTTTACTAAATCCGCTATTTGATTAGTTGCCGGCCGAACGTCTACTTTTGGATCAACCAATCCTGTGGGACGAACCAACTGTTCAACCACAAAATTATTTGATTGTGATATCTCCCACTCGTTTGGTGTGGCTGAAACATAAACAGCCTGACCAACCCGGCGCATAAATTCGTCAAATTTCAGAGGCCGGTTGTCCAAGGCGGACGGCAGTCTAAAGCCATAATCAATAAGCGTTTGCTTTCTGGATCTGTCTCCATTGTACATTCCGCGTACCTGCGGGACAGAAATATGCGATTCATCAATAATAGTTAGATAGTCAGCCGGAAAGTAGTCGAGTAGAGAGTAGGGAGCATCTCCGGGTTTTCTGCCGTCAAAATATCTGGAATAATTCTCAATGCCATTGACATAACCCAATTCCTGTATCATTTCCAGATCATATGTCACTCTTTGTTGGATCCTATGAGCTTCTAAAACTTTATTTTGCGATTTCAATAAATCTACTTGTTTATTTAAATCATTGTGTATTTCATTAAATGATTTTTTTAAGTCATCTTTATTGGCTTGGAAGTGTTTAGCGGCGTAAAGTGTAATATTGTCATTCGTGGTCATAAGTTGTCCGGTAATTGGATTTATTTTTTGGATTTCTTGAATGATGTCCCCAGTAAAATTAAGTCTTATTGCTGTATCATCGTATGCCGGATAGATGTCTAGGGTATCACCTCTAATTCTATAAGTACCTCTGACAAATTGATAGTCATTTCTATTATATTGCAGGTCGTTTAGTTTTAATAACAATTGTTTTCTGGGAAATAAGTTACCTATTTTTAATTCAACTATTGACTTGGCGTATTCTATTGGTGAACCAAGATTATAAATACAGGATACAGAGGCGATAATAATGACATCTTTTCTAGTCAGTAAATTGGTAGTGGCGGCGAGTCTTAACTTATCTATCTCTTCATTTATATCTGTCTCTTTCTCTATATAGGTATCAGATTGGGGAATATAGGCTTCCGGCTGATAATAGTCATAATAGGAGACAAAATAGGACACGGCATTATCCGGAAAATAATCCCGGAATTCCTGATAGAGTTGAGCCGCTAGTGTCTTGTTGTGTGAAATAACCAGGGTCGGTTTTTGGACTTTCTCTATCACATTGGCCATGGTAAAGGTCTTGCCACTTCCGGTAACACCCATTAATACCTGGTGTGGAGTACCGAAATCCAAACCCTTGACTAATTTATTAATAGCCTGAGGTTGATCACCAGTTGGTTTGTAATTACTCTTTAATTTGAACATAATTTGCTTGTTGACATTCGGTAATTGTTTGGCTATATTATAAATATGCCAGTCGTACTATACAAGAGACAAAGAGAAATTCTGGATTTCGTGACCCAATATATTCAACTACATGGGTATTCTCCCACACTGGGTGAAATAGCCAAATGCTTGGGTGTCAGTTCACTCGCCACTGTTCATGAGCATCTTCAATCCATGATTGGCAAAGGAATCTTTAAAAAGAAAACCGGCGGGATGCGCGGACTGGATATTGCCGATGTTCACATGGCCAGTCTGACCAATACGCCGGCTTCCCTTGAGCTTCCTATATTAGGTTATATTGCCGCCGGTTCACCTATCCAACCCCATACTGATCCCAATGCTACCCTGAATATCCCGGCCACCATGGTCTCCGGTAAAAAGCGCTCTTTTGTCCTCCAGGTCAAGGGTGACTCAATGATTGAAGCCGGTATCCTCAATTCAGATTATGTGGTGGTCGAGCAATGTGAGACGGCTGTCAATGGAGAAGTGGTAGTCGCCATGCTGGAAAATGGTTTTGCCACGCTCAAGCGATTCTTCAAGGAAGCCACCAGAATCAGATTGGAACCCGCTAATTCAACCATGTCCCCAATCTTTGCCACCAATGTCAAAATCCAAGGCCGCGTGGTCGGCATTATCCGCAAATATTCAGCGTAATTTCCTACCTTTACGGGGTATTCTAAACGAGGCTGAGTTATTCAACATCCATTCCCAGCGTCTATCTCTACTATCTGGATAACTTAAGCCCATTTTTTCTTCTTCTCTACAAATAGGTTCAATGATCGGATCTAAATGACCTCCTATAGGCATCCCAGGTAACTTTCTACGCACACGAATACCGTACGAATCTACCCACTCACCCTCTTTCCTTTGAAATGGCATCTTGGTGTATATACTACAATTACTACAAGTATAAGTCAAGTTCTGTTTTGATCTAGTTTGATTTAGAGAGGTTTTTGAGAAAGTGAGCGAGCATTGGGAGAAGAGAGAGAATAATGATAACTACAATAACAAGAGAGAAATTGTGTTTGACAAAGGGAACATTACCAAAGAAATAACCGGCAAAGGTAAATAATCCAACCCAAACTACTCCTCCAAATAAATTGTAGGAGATAAATTTAGCATAATTCATTTTCCCAATACCGGCCACAAAGGGCGCAAAAGTCCTGATTATCGGTACAAATCTAGCCAAAAATATAGTTTTACCGCCATGTTTTTCAAAAAACTGATTGGTTTTATCGATATGGTCTTGATTTAAAGGAATTTTGGGGTTGGCAATAATTTTCTGGCCAAAAACATGCCCAATCCAATAATTTGTGGTATCTCCCAAAATAGCAGCTACAGAGAGAAGTCCAAAAACCAACCAAGGGTTTAAAGAACCGAGAGCTGAAAAGGCTCCCGCGGCAAACAACAAACTGTCTCCGGGTAAAAATGGGACAAATACTATTCCGGTCTCAATAAATATAATTGCGAATAATATGGCGTATGTGAGAACCCCGTAGGTAGTAATGAGTTGTCCAAGATGAATGTCGATGTGAATGATAAAATCGAGCATATGGGAATATTATACGTTGTTGCGACACCTATTGGCAACCTGGAAGATATTTCCTTACGCGCAACCAAGATATTACTAAATACATCAGTCATCGCTTGTGAGGACACGCGGCATACCGGAAATTTAATAAAACTTCTGGGAAATACTCAGACAAAAAAATATATATCAATCCGCGATTTTAATGAAGTCCAAGTCATTGATAAAATAATATTGGAATTACAAAACGGTGATGTGGCACTGATGTCTGACGCGGGCACACCCCTGATATCGGATCCAGGATTCAAATTAGTCAGAAGATGTCATGAATTGAATATTCAGGTTATACCGATCCCGGGTGCAAATGCAGCCATTACGGCTTTATCTGCCTCCGGTCTGCCAACAAACAAATTTACATTCCTAGGTTTTTTAGCAAAAAAGTGGGAAATTAGAGAAGAAGAAACGACTATTATTTATGAATCCCCCATCCGAATAGAAAAAACCGTAAACGAAATAAAGTCCAGATATCCCGATGCCCAAAT
>CAYITQ010000043.1:0-5487 GCA_964366335.1 uncultured Gammaproteobacteria bacterium | reverse complement strand
TCCGAATAGAAAAAACCGTAAACGAAATAAAGTCCAGATATCCCGATGCCCAAATAGTCCTAGCTCACGAACTGACTAAAATCCACGAGGAAATAAATCTGCTTAGCACTTGGCCCTTAGCCCTTAGCCCTAAAGGTGAATACACTATTTTAGTCTACCGGCCAAAAGATTCCTCCCAATCATATCTGCCGGCTCATTAATGTGAAGCAGTGCCAAAATAGTCGGAGCCACATCAGCCAATATTCCCTGGGGTAGCTGGGTTGCTAATCTAAAATCATTCCCGACAATAATCAGCGGTACCGGATTGGCATTGTGCTCGGTATCCACTTCTCCCGTCACCCGGTTGATCATTTCTTCGGCATTACCATGATCGGCTGTAATAAGAAGCACTCCGCCTACAGCCAAAACTGTCTGTGATAGCCGGCCAATACAGGCATCGATAGTCTCGCAACCGATGATGGTAGCATCAATGTTACCGGTGTGGCCCACCATGTCCGCATTGGCATAATTAATTATTATCAAGTCATAACTTCCGGATTTGATTTTATTTTCGAGTTGATCAGTCAATTCCACCGCGGACATTTCTGGTCGTTTATCATAAGTAGCAACTTTCGGTGAAGGTACTATCAGACGCTCTTCTCCGGGGAAGGGATCATCTTGCAAACCGTTGAAATAATAAGTAACAAAGCGTTCTTTTTCACTTTCCGAGGATCGGAGTTGCCGAAGTCCGGCCTGAGAGACTATCCTGCCCAGAGGATTTGTTACCGGCTGGGGAGGAAAAGCGATGGTCACAGGTAAACCTTTTTCGTATTCCGTCATGGTCACAAAATACAGATTCGTAAGCTGGACCCCACGGTCAAACGGTTTTTGCCGATTGGATACTTCCGCCTCATCTGCCTGATGTTTGGCCGTGTATTTGACGGCATAAGGATCAAAGCTGGATTTATCACCAGTATTTTCAAAATCAGGAGCGGTAAATGCCTGGGTCAATTCCCGGGGTCTATCTATTCTGAAGTTGTAAAATATTACCGAATCCTGTGACTGTATCCTGCTATTCTCAACTAAAATTGTAGGTTCGACAAACTCATCCGTCTTGCCGGTTGAATAAGATTGGGAGATAGCTGTCGCAATATCCGGGGATTTTTGGCCTTCATCTTTGGTCAGACAAAAATAAGCTTTGGCAACTCTATCCCAACGGAAATCACGGTCCATAGCAAAATACCGGCCCATGACACTGGCAATTTGACCTATACCTTCTTTTCCAATTACTTCCGAGAGCTGATTGAAATACGTCATCGAAGCGTTGGGGGGAGAATCACGGCCGTCAGTAAAAGCATGAATAAAAACTTTGTTAAATGCTTGTTCCTTGCACATCCTAAGCAGAGCAAACAAATGAGACAGGTCTGAGTGAACCCCTGCGCCACCAACTAGCCCCAGCAAATGCAAATTGGAATTATTTTTCTTGGCATGGGCAATTGCGGCAAGCAAGTTTGAGTTTTGAAAAAAAGTTCCGTCGGCTATCGACATATTTATGCGGGGTAAATCCTGATAAACAATTCTGCCGGCACCTAAGTTCAGGTGCCCAGTTTCGGTATTTCCGGGTTCACGCCTTGGTAGGCCGACTGATTCCCCATGAGCAATAAGCTGGGTGCGGACAAAGGATGACCAGAGTGATTGCATATTCGGAGTTTTGGCTCGCGTTATGGCATTACCGTTTCCCGGTGGAGCAATTCCCCAGCCATCTAAGATTGCCAGGACTACTGGTTTTGGAATATTTGACATATAATCATAAGTGTACCATGTATGAGAATAATAGACATCAGACCAAAAACAATTTTGTCTTCAATGGGTAACGAAACAGTCGAAGTAACACTATTTTTTAGTGACGGACAATCCACCGCTTCAGTCCCGGCTGGCATATCCGCTGGCCAATATGAAATTCAGAATGTAACAGTCAGTGACGCTATCACTCAAATTGAAAATATTAAAAACAAATTAATTAATATTGATTTCGTTCAGGAAAGTCTTGATAAATTATTGGTTGAAGAAAATCTGGCCGGGAACGCTTCACTTCCTATATCTGCAGCCTTCTGGAAGTTTGACCTGAAAAACAAAACTTATACTAAGTTTCCGAAATTATTTTTATTATTGTTTGAAGGCGGAAAACACGGTAATAGCAGTATTTCAATCCAGGAATTTGCAATTATAGAGAATCGCGTAGAAGAAGCTATTTCTAATTTTAAATCACTGAAAGACTATCTGGACAAACATAATATCGAAAGTTTGGTGGGTGCCGAAGGTGGGTTTTCACCCAAAGGCTTTGATAATAGTTTGGTTTTGGAAACTATCAAAAATGTTTTTCCCGACAAGCAAATCGCCATAGATATAGCCGCGACTTTTGCAAACAGTGGGATTGATGAACAAAATCTATTAGCAAATTATAATATTGCCTCGATTGAGGATCCTTATCCGGAGGATGCCTGGCCGGACTGGGTTAAGTTTTATAAACAATTTGGAAACAAAATATTAGTAGTTGGTGACGATTTGATTGTAACTAACAAAAATAGGCTTAATATGGCTCTAAACCCTCAAGCCGTAAACGCTATCATTGTTAAACCTAATCAAAACGGAACTATCAGCGGAGCTTTGGAAGTTGCCCGGCTGGCAAAGGAAAATAATTTGAAGGTGGTTGTCTCTCACCGCGGGGAAGAAACGGATGACAGCTGGATTGTGGATTTTGCCTTGGAAGCCCAAGCTGATTTTGTCAAGTTTGGCGGTATGGACCGGGGTGAAAGAATTGCCAAGTATAACCGCCTGAGGGAATTAGGTATGGTTTAAGGTTTCCTGCTCGATAGCCAAAAGTCTATTGTACTTAGCTACCCGCTCACCACGGGCGGGCGCTCCAAATTTGACATAATCGGCGCCAACACCGATGGCAAAATCGGCAATAAATGTATCATTGGTTTCACCGGATCTATGCGAGACGATTATTTTCCAACCTGCATCCCGGGACAGTTTAATAACCTCCAAATTTTCGGAAACAGTACTCAGTTCGTTTAATTTTACTAAAATTGCGTTGCAGGCTTTTTCAGAAATTGCCCGGCGGACCTTCTCGGGATTGGTAACCAACAAATCATCACCAACAATCGTCGTCGAATTACCAAGCTCCGAGGTTATCGCAGACCAGCCTTTCCAATCATCGTCGGAAAGCGGATCCTCCAGAAGCCTCAGGTGATACTGAGAATTCAGGTCGCGCAGATAGTCTATAAATTCACCCGTTTCCATCGGGCTGCTACGGTCCTTAATTACATATCTCCCGTCTTTGTAAAAAGAATTTGGTGCCAAATCAAGTCCCAGTTCAACATCAATACTCGGTTTGCGGCCGGACTGAATAATTGATTCATTGAGAATTTCCAAAGCATCAAGGTTTGTAAACAGATTGGGGGCAAATCCGCCTTCGTCACCGACACTATGAATAGCTCCCCTTCTGGCCAACAATTTCTTGAGATTTTGATATATAACCGCTCCTGTTTCCAAGGCTTTGGCAAAACTATTCAAGTGATTGGGAATAACCCAGAATTCCTGAAAATCCAAGTTTCCTGCTCCGTGTTTGCCACCGTTGATCATATTAAATAGCGGGGTCGGCATAAACGGTACCTGATTATTATTGGCTATTTGGGCTATATATTTATATAAGGACAAACGGGCTGAAGACGCCATACTCTTAGTAAAGGCAATTGAGACTGCCAAAATAGCATTGGACCCCAAAGACGGATCCAATGTCAAAAGCAGATGGTCAAGTCCGGCTACACTCTCCAAATTTTGACCTATCAAAGTTGAAGCGATCGTTTGATTGACGTTGACTACCGCCTTTTGAACCCCGTGTCCCATATACCAATTCTGATCACCGTCCCGCAGTTCCCGGGCACCGTCCGAAGGTACAGACGATACCCCCACCGAACCGTCTTCCAGGACACAAACCACTTCTATGGTCGGTGTTGCCCGGGAATCCAGAATCTCTCTGGCATAGAGTTTACTTATTTTTGCCATATTTTATTAATTTGCTTTCGCAATCAGCAACTATCTGTCTGGTTCTGTCTATGGCATCGGGATTGACCGAGATGCTGGTAATGCCCCAATGGACCAATTTTTCCACCAGTTCCGGGTATTGAGATGGGGCTTGGCCGCAAATTCCGCAGGCTACACCTCTTTTTAAACAAGTCTTGATGATTTTTTCCAAGGCCCAGAGGACGGCCGGATTGCGCTCGTCAAATTCAACAGCTACCTCCTCATTATCCCGGTCAGTACCCATAATCATCATGGTCAGATCATTACTGCCGATAGATATGCCGTCAATCCCGATATCCAAAAAATCATCAAGCAAGATTACGTTACTGGGAATTTCGCACATCATGTAGAGTTTAAATGTTCCGGACCTGATTAATCCTGCAGTAGTCACAATTTTTTTGACTTCCAGCATTTCATTGGGAGTCCTGACAAAAGGAATCATTAAATTTAAATTCTTGTAACCCATTTTATTCCGGACTTTCAGAATGGCAGCTAATTCCAGATCAAAAACATCGGGGTTTTTGATATAGCGGAAGGCTCCGCGAAATCCCAACATCGGATTGCTTTCTTCCGGTTCATAGACTTTTCCTCCCACAAGACTTCTATATTCATTGGTTTTAAAATCCGAAGCCCGGTAAATTATCGGCCGGTTTTCAAAAGCCTTGCAAAATATCTCTAAATCATGTGCCAATTTATTTATATATTCCTGCGATTTTCCATCGGCAATCATTTTTTTTGGATGTACTCCAATCTCAGCCATCATAAATTCGGCGCGAAGAAGACCGACTCCGTCCACATTATTTTTGGCAATGACTTCTGCCCGCTCCGGCTCGGCCAGATTCACATAAACCTTCGTCGCTGTCTTGATATTAGTGCTGGGGGCTAAGGGCTGAGTGCTAGGTAGAACTACCTGATTTATTTTAATACTACCTTTAAATATTTCACCGGTGGAACCATTTAAGCTGACAATCATGCCGTCTTTGAGAATTTTGGTGGCATTTCCGGTACCGACAATACAGGGAACACCCAATTCCCGTGAGACGATGGCCGCATGAGATGTCAGACCGCCACGGTTGGTAATAATGCCGGCAGCCCGTCTCATGGCCGGGACAAAATCAGGTGTGGTCATATCGGTCACCATAATGTCGCCTTTTTTGACTTTGTCTAGAAGCTTGACATCCGGCACCATCTTTACCGGACCCGATACCAATCCCGGCGATGCTGGCGCACCAACCAAAATTTTCTCAAAATTTTGTAATTTCGAATTTCGAATTTCGAATTTCGAATTTTCGACACCAAGCGTCGTTATCGGCCTCGCCTGCGTAATATATAATTTACCTTTTTCCAAGGCCCATTCAATATCCTGGGGAAAGAAATAATGCTCATGTATTTTTTTGCCGATTTCGGCTAATAGTAAAA
>CAYITQ010000042.1:4023-5672 GCA_964366335.1 uncultured Gammaproteobacteria bacterium | reverse complement strand
GTAAAGTGGGGTACATGTAATAAATCAGGATTTATTTTGAGAAGCAACCACAGCATCTCAAATTGTGCCTGATATGAATACGGATGATATTTAGCGTAATATTTGGTAAATTTTTGCAGTTTTGGCTCGTTTTTTTGATCTGGATGTACTATCAAAACTATCTCGCCAGGTAAATTGTCTATCAGATTTTCGACATAGCGGCCAATACCCGTGTGTTTGATTCCCCAAAACCTAGCATCAACTAATATCTTTTTCATTAATGACATTATATTATATCTACCGCCGATATTTTGCCTCTTGACACTCAGCTGTAAAATTCCATACAATATGCTTCTAGGAACGATTAGTCAAAAGACAAACGGCCCTAGTTTTTTTATGAGCAAAAAGTGAAAAGAATTACTCTTCCAACCGTTTCAGGATCAATTGAAATTGATCACTGGGATCACCTCAAAAATTTAGTGGAAATATCGGCTTCATTAAGTAAAGGCATCCAATTACACTTTGAAAAACTAAGACTCCAATATGTTGATGTCCCGGCTATTGTGGGTATTACTGGCGCCTGCGAAAATGTGGACACGCTTTTCAAAGTCGGCAATCGTCTGGGTATTCCTCTTTTTTTTACCCAAACCGGCCAACTGGCTTTGGAACAAGCTCTGCAAAAATTTGCCGGTGTTTGGACAATCATTTACAGCGGCCGGGACGAAGAAGATGAAGACTCCCGTCATTTGCGTCAGTTTCGCCTCACCGAAGAAGAGTTCGGTTGGATCACAGTCGAAAAAAATAAAAAATATAATGCTGACTCTATGTTTGAACACCTCCTTGACCACATTCAGAAAGTAATAAAAGCTGCTCTAATGGAAATCGTTAAAGACAACTCTGTCATTCTCTCAAAAATTTATAAACGGGATCTCAATGAATTACAATCCGCCATCAAAAAAAACTTTCACCGCATCTCCTATGGCCAGGCCATCGAACTTCTTCAAAAAAACGGCTTTTCTCATCTTACTTGGGGTGACGATCTCAAAGCCGACCATGAACAAAAAATTGTGGACCTCCTTTCCGATAAAATCCCCTTGCCTACTTTTATCACTCACTACCCTAAAGATATTAAATTTTTTAACATGAAAGTTTCCCAACAAGACCCCCGTGTTGTTCATAGTGCTGATTTGATCTTGCCAATTTCCGGAGAATCGGCGGGTTCGGCGGTGCGTGAAGAAAATGGTCAAAAACTCAAAGAAAGGTTACTTACTTCTAATATGTTCCGCCTCCATCAAGAACGAGGCGGCACTTATGACGACTTCACTTGGTATATTGAAGACATCATTTGCGCCGGCAAGACCCAACCCCATGCCGGCTATGG
Source organism: uncultured Gammaproteobacteria bacterium (assembly GCA_964366335.1). GTDB lineage: Bacteria > Patescibacteriota > Microgenomatia > CAZETR01 > Amesbacteraceae > JACRNA01. Next base: position 4,312 of record CAYITQ010000042.1, on the reverse strand, counting down.
TCTAGGAAACGAACGTCTCATGCAGTATGTTGTGGGAACAACAGATATCCGCTTAGCCTCAGTCCTGTCTCTGTTGGCAAAAGAATCTGGGGATTGGAACGAGAAACGCCGTGGTCAAAATCTTTTGTTCTCCCACCAAAAAGCCGTTTTAGTCTCTATCGGCAAAATTTCTGACAAACGTCTTCTTCTTCCTGTCATCAAAAAAGTCACTGGTGACGAAATACTTTTTTACGCCACCGAAGGCACTCATAAATTCCTCCAGACCAACGGTGTTTCTTCAACCCTAGTC
>CAYITQ010000042.1:0-3923 GCA_964366335.1 uncultured Gammaproteobacteria bacterium | reverse complement strand
CACCGAAGGCACTCATAAATTCCTCCAGACCAACGGTGTTTCTTCAACCCTAGTCCATGGCGATCTTATTCCCCAAAATAAATTTGATTTGATCATAAATATTCCCAATCCTCAAAAAAATAAACCAGAGCTATTTGACTGGCGGCTGATCAGAAAATTTGCCGTGGACACCGGCACCCATCTCATCACAGATCTCGAAGTTGCTTATCATATATTAGAAAAGTTAAGTCAACATGTCTCGAGTTGAAATTGGTCCCGTTGCCGGAGGAGTTCAAATTGATGTCAATGTTGCTATACAAAAAATAGGTCCCAATCTCTATCGTGACGCGCGTTCTTGTGACCATAATTGTACCAGTAAAGTAGGGGGGTATGATTGTCCTGCCGCCTTTACTTTGAATAAAAATATTGACCCCAAGACATACGCTTCTAAAGAAAAAATCTTAACATCACTAGACATAGCTGTTGAAGGAGTTAAACAAGCTAACATGAGATTTGTCGAAAGCGGTTTATTTGATAGATACTGCCAAGACAACTATGTTCCTCGAGATATAGCTGATGCTTATTTAAGAGTTCTCAGACGCAACAAAACAGAAATAAACTTCTTTGGTGGAAATTCGGAAATGCATAATGATATTGCTGGAATGATAAGTACTATAAGAGCAAAAGGCCATATAGTAAATCTGACAACTACCGGAAGAAGATTTATCAGAGACCCTGGATTTACTGTCCAAATAATAAATGCCCACCCGGATTTAATCGCCCTTAGCTATGACTTCTCAAATCCAAGTGAAATAACGAAAATGGGCGGGATGGATCCAGATCGAATTAGAGCGGAATGGCGCGAGTTGATGAGAATACATCCAACCCACGGTCAAAGACAGAAAGTCTTTGAATCTGCCTATGTAGCCCAAATTGCCAAAAAAATAGAAGATTTCCCCAAAGTACTTTTTAATCTGGTTCTTCATTCCGGTAATATTAATCAGGCGGTAGAAATAATAATTTCTCTTACCGAAGCTTTCCCCGGTGTTTTGGTCAATCCTTATTTTGAACAAACTGCTTTTTTGGGAAAACAATCAGATTTGAACAAAAAGCTTGATCAATTAAACTCCCTGGTTGATTGGTCTATTTCTGAACAGCTTTCAGATGACAAAAAAACTAATTTAGTGCCAAGGTTATACTGGTGGCTAATGATCAAGGCCGCTATCGAAACTCATAGCGGTAATCCCTCAAAAACAGCAAACGCTGTTGGCGGAAAAATTTGGAAATGCTACCAAGAACCTGGTGCCGGGAGATATTTCCAAATCGGTACTGGCATTATTCCCTACACTAATACCCAAACCCCGGGATTAAGACCAAATTGTTTTTGGAATGACCAAACAATTGCCGATAATCGAAGAGCTAATGAAATGAAACCAGATGCCATTGCTGACTATATTTTGTACCAGTCGGGAGAAATTGCCCACAAATCTCCTCTACCCTGCCAAGGGTGCGCTTTTCCCCGCCTAAATTTTGACATTATATCCACAGAAATTGGTATGGACAAAACAATAAAGCCAACATATCTAAAATTACGCAGAGAACACATGGGGTTCTGATTCATCCTCTCAGAGTCATTAATCTCGTCTTTTCCAATATCCACATACCAGCGTAAGCCAACCAATTTAGCAAAAATATATTATCTTTTTCATAATGCTTTTTGTAGAAGATTCTCATTGCATCGGTGGTTGCCAAGGTTGATCTTATTTTTGTTTCTTTACTAGCTGTCGTCAACTTTTCGCTGGTCTTTTTTAAACCTGAACTTGCTCCATGATGATGGTGGACAATTACTTGGGGGACATACATAATTTTATAACCAAGGTTTTTAACTTGCCAACAAAACTCAATATCTTCACCATACATAAAATATGTTTCATCCCACCAATTTGTTTTGTCTCCCAACTCTCTTCTGGCCAAAAGACAAGATCCCATTACCACATCCACTTCTGTCTCCACATTAATATCTCCAGCGGCATAATAGCCATTACCGATTTTCAGAAAATGTTTTAGCGAGTTGTTTAGTGATGGAAAAAGACGCCGGCAATTTTTGTCCAACAATCCGTTTGGTAAAACCAATTTTGGCGTAGCTATACCAACATCCGGATGTGTATCCATATATCTAATCATGTAGGCAATGGTGTCCGGATCAACCGTCGTGTCAGGATTCAAAAACCAGACATAGTCACCTTCGGCTTTAGTTATTCCCAAGTTGTTACCATGAGAGAATCCTAGGTTTCCTTTATTTTTTAAGTAAATTATTTCAGAAATATTAGATAAATCTTCTTCGGAATTTTCGACAACCACAATTTTTATTCCAAAATCTATATTTTGAGAATTTCTGATCGAGGTTACCAGTTCTTCCACCAATTTGACAGAATTATAATTGACGGTAACTATGGTCAGTTTAATTTTTGGGTTTTTTGATAATTTCTTCATATATTGCTTCCAATTTTTTAGCAATCGGTTCCCATGTAAATTTAGTATCAACTAATTTCCTAGCGTTAGATGCGATCTTTTCATATAGTTTCTTATCTCTAAGAATACGGATTACCTGATTGGCAATTTCTTGTGAATTATTTCCAATTAGGATTGATTCGTTATTTACGGCCCCATAGCCCTCTGAACCTATTGAAGTCGTCACTACGGGCATCATGGCCGCCATAGACGCTAAGATTTTGAGCCGGGTTCCCCCGGGAGCATACATCGGCGCTACGAATATGCCTGAACTCAATAAAGATTGGACTAATCCCTTCGCGTCGTCATCTTTGAATTCTTGAACTTTAATATTGGCGTTAGCCAGCCCTTTCACTTCTAAAGTTGGATACTGCCCAGCCAAAATAAGTTTAGCGTCAGGTATTTTATTTTTTACCAACGGAAAAACTTCCCGGGCCAAATATTCCACTGCTTCCCAATTTTGGATCCATTTATAGTTTCCCATGTAGTATAAAGTGTGATTGTAGTGATATTTTTTGGGTAAATTGGCAAAGTCGGCGCCCACTCCATTTGGTACTACGTCCACTCCGATACCCGGAACTATACTTCGTACCATTTTGGCATCTTCTTCAGATACTGTTACCACCCGGCTCGCCCTCTGCCAATAATACTTCTCCCAATATTTCATTTTCTGAATATCCAACCACATTAAAGGCCGAAACCAAAGTTTTGGTTCCATGCTAATTTGGTGATCAAAAATTCGTGACATGATTGTTTGTTCGACCAAAATTACCGGCAGGTTATGGGGTGGAAGATAAGGCAGAGTGTAAGACATTTCGGCATGAATTAAGTCAAAATTATCACTGGCAAGAGCTTCAGTTAAAATTTTTTTTGTACCCGGGGAGTTGTATATAGATACCAAAAAGGGGTATGGAGAAAAACCTGTCCTTAGTACATTTTTAAAAGTCCAGGTTTTACCTCTTTCAATCACAAATACTTGTTTGCAAAATTGTTGTAAATGAGTAATCTGGTCTGGAGTATTATGCTGACGGGAAAAACTAACCAAAGTGATTTGGTGGTGTTTAGAAAGCAATTTGATAAGATTGTAAGAACGAACTTGCCCACCCTCTGATGGTGGATATGGCAGGTATGGAGTAAGCATCAGGATTTTCATAGGCGCTGAAGCTCCTCCAATTTTACGATTACAAAATCCGGGTTTTGTTCGACCACGGTATATTTGTTCATTACTTCGCGGGTGAGCGTATCATAATTTACCGAGACGTAATAAGTAACACCATAATTATCGATAAAATCTTTGACCGGGAAATAGACAAAAGGAAAACCACGGCGGTTAGTCTGATACAAAAATGCCGTATCTCCGTTGTACGGAGCCAGAACCACGGCATCTTTGGGAGTAAGACGGTCGACTGCCCGGCCGGCTTCGACAATGGGCC
>CAYITQ010000041.1:0-5918 GCA_964366335.1 uncultured Gammaproteobacteria bacterium | reverse complement strand
AATCAAAGAAAGATTTCAAATATTCTTAAACATTTGGGAGCAGGAATATTTATTATGACGGGAATTCTCATGGCCATTTTTAATTATTTTGACCAAATTCAGATGAACCAAATGGAACCTTTGACCCGCCCTCTTCGCCTCTGGGTCTTTGCCATTTCCAAATCCTTTCAAAACTCCTGGCTGGATCTGGGGGTATTTATTTTAATAATTTTATCAGTAATCTTAATGTTTCGTTCACTAAAGTCTAATGACCAATGAAATAAAATTAGTAGTATATGGGATGCTGTAGATATCCAAACAAAAGTCCGCCCAATGGAGTTATAATAAATTATGGATAATTCTGATGAAAAAGAAGGAGGTGAGAATAAATGAAACATGAACCAACAGCAACAGCCAATGCTCTAGCCGCTACAATAGCCATTGTTTTTGTGGCCTGCCGGATTTTGGTCGGTTTATTTCCGGACCTGATGTTTACCATTGCTCAATCCTGGTTGCACGGGGTCGAGCTGGTAAAATTTAATCCTTCGAATCTGACCGTCCAATCTTTTGTCTTGGGTCTGATTTCAGCCAGTGTCTCGGCCTGGCTCGTCGGCTATCTATTCGCCAGTATCTCAAATTTCTTTTCAAAGAAATAAAAAGAGTAAAATCAAATTATGTTTGAGCAAGTTCCACCTAAGAGGTGGAACATGTGCTTTCATAATAACTTAATTAATATTTGCTATCATATAAACATGATGAAAATGTATACCTGTCTCATGCACAAAGAGATCATGCTGGACAAGCCTGGGGTTTGTCCAAAATGTGGCATGACTCTAATACCGATGAATCATCAGTCATCGGCTTGGGACAAATTCAAAATGAGCATGACCATGAGCATGGGCATGGATCACACCGGTTTGGCCGGCCGGGAAATGGCCCGGATGATGGAAGAGGATATTAGATACAAATTCTTTTTCTCTCTTATTCTTTCTATCCCCATAATTATTCTGACTTATTTTGTCAAAAGTCCTAATCCCTGGATTTTATTTTTGTTAACCACCCCGGTCTATTTTTATTCCGGCTGGATATTTCTCTATTCTTCTTACCAGGCTCTCAAACAAAAAACTCTCAATATGTCAGTTCTAATCGCTGTGGGTATTACCGCGGCTTACTCTTTTTCGGTCCTGCTTACTTTTTTGGGTAACTCTGACTCTTATTATGAAGCGGCAGCACTGCTTATTACTTTTGTCTTGTTTGGCCATTGGATGGAAATGAAAAGCCGAAGGGGGACCACAGACGCCCTGCAAGCTCTTTTTAATCTTGTGCCCCCACAGGCCAGGCTCTGGAAAGATGGAAAAGAAACATTGGTGGCCACAGCCGAAATAAAAGTGGGCGATATTCTGATCTTAAAGCCTGGTGATAAAGTTCCAGTAGATGGAGAGATTACCGAGGGAGAAACTGCCATTGACGAATCACTGGTCACAGGCGAGTCATTGCCGGTGTCCAAAAAACCGGGCGATAGTGTCATTGGCGGGTCAATAAATACCACAGGATCAATCAAATTTATGGCCACCAAAGTAGGCGGGGATACCGTCTTGGCCCAAATTGTCAAAATGGTGGAGATGGCCCAAAACTCCAAAGCTCCGGGCCAAAAAATTGCTGACCGATTTGCCAAATATTTGGTGATTATCGCAGTCGGTGGAGGAGCGATTACTTTTATTGTCTGGTATTTCGTCATGGGTCAGCCTCTAATGATGGCTCTCACTTTTGCTATCTCAACTATCGTTATTGCTTGTCCTGATGCATTGGGCCTGGCTACTCCTACCGCTGTGGCTGTGGGTACGGGCTTAGGGGCAAAACATAATATTTTGATCAAAGACGCACCCACCCTGGAACAAGTGTCAAAAATTTTAGCCAGGATGAAATATTACGCTTGGACGCCGCGGCCGAAACCAAATCATCACACCCCCTAAGTCAGGCTGTTTTAATTGAAAAATTTCAAAATTTAGCAGGCTTGGGTGTGGAAGCTATTATCGAAAACAAACAAATATTGGTGGGAACAATCAGACTGATGGCTGACCGTCATGTGGATATTACCCCTTTGGCCAAAGATATAGACAGACTATTGTCTCAGGGCAAGACAATAAAAAGACAGCTGAGTCTATTGGTAATCAAATTGGCATAACTAGAATATTTTCTGAAGTATTACCAGAAGACAAGTCTAAATATGTCAAGAAACTTCAGGACGAGGGCAAATTTGTGGCCATGGTGGGAGATGGAGTCAACGATGCCCCGGCTCTGGCTCAGGCGGATATTGGTATTGCTATTGGGGCTGGGACCGATGTAGCAATTGAAACTGCTAAGGTGGTCCTCATGAAATCTGACCCCCTGGATATCTTGCGGGCCATCAAGCTTTCCAAAGCTACTGTGCGGAAAATGAAAGAAAATTTGGTCTGGGCCAGTGTTTACAATGTCTTGGCCATTCCTATTGCTGCCGGTGTCCTCTATCCAAAATTCGGTATTACTTTACGGCCTGAATTTTCAGCTCTTCTGATGTCTATTTCCTCCATCATTGTCGCCGTCAATGCTGTGCTTCTAAAGCGGGTAGAGAAAGATTTGGTAATGATATAAATTCGTTTTATTTAATCAACTTTTGTTGGCCGGGTTTTAGTTTTTTAATGTGTGATTGAGGCGGTAAGTTCTCTGGCATGATTCCCCCTATATCTTGAATAGATTCTCGAACTTTTTTTCCAACTACAAAATGGGCAACATTGGCTTTACCTTGGCCCTTGATTTCTTCTCGCCTGATTTTGTCTTCGGTTTGAGTGATACGGAACAAATTAGCAGCCAGTTCAATAGATCCTGCCCGATCCAAAATACTGTCTGCGCCAATATCTTTTTTCTCCTTTATATTTGGTATATGCATGTTGTACAAACCCAAATATCCAAAATCATTAAATTTTCCAAATTCAGTGACCCCAGCTTTTTTAGCCGTTTGAAAAAGTTGTTTATTTTGTTGACGAACTTCCTGACGTATAAATAATCTTTTTCTATCATCCTCCAGAGTTTGTGCCAACTCCTGTCTACGAGCTTGGATGGCGAAATAGGTCTGAGCGTTGGCAATGGACTGTTTAGAGGAGTCTCCATTTTGGGCAATAAGATAGCAAGCATATCTAGACAGCTTATAGTTACTGATCTCTCTTGCACTTCCTGAACCCAAATCGACCATTTTGTTGGTTTCAACAAAATGGCTTATAATGTTTTGCTTACTCTTTTCAGCGGTCGTTTTGGCTTTTGCAATTATTATTTCAAAGTTTCTCCACTCTTTGTATTCAAGTAGGGGCATCAGCTCTCGGGCTTCCCAGTACTCAATACCATTGACATCTATTCTTTTGATTTTCTCAAAATCTCGATGTGGCGAAGACAGATATATGTCACTCATAAAGACAATTCTACAGGTTTTCATAAGAATCTTCATCTCCAGTTATTCAAATAAAAGTCCACCTATTAGGTTATAATAAAATAGAAAGTAAAATGAAAATTTGTTGCATAACCTCCAATCCCCAAATTGAGTATATAAAGGCCGATTTGGAAAAACTTGGCGAGTTATCTGTTCACAATAAACAAAAATTAAGCCCGGATGAAGTTGTCAAGTTGGCTAAAGACTCGGAAATACTAATTGCTGGATCATCTGGAATTAGATTAATCTCGAGGGAATTAATAGAGCAATTGCCGAAACTTAAACTAATAGCTCTTCTCACAATAGGAATTGATTGGGTTGATGTGGACTTTGCCAAGCAAGTGGGCATTGTCGTTTGTAATATTAAGGGTGCAAGTTCCGAATCAGTTGCAGAACATGCGTGGGGAATGGTTTTAGATCTTGCAAAACGCATTACAGAGTTTGATCGGGATGCAAGGATAAAAGGAGCCTTTAGATTTTTTGACTACAAAGGGGTGGAAGTTTATGGAAAAACTCTTGGTGTAATTGGACTTGGTGACATTGGCAAAAAAGTGGTTAGGATATCAATGGGTTTTAATATGAAGGTTTTAGGATTAAATAAAAGAAAAAAACCTATAGAGGGTGTTTTATTAGTAAGTTTTGATGAGCTCTTGAAAGAATCTGATGTAATTGTTATTTGTGCTCCCTTAACAAGGGAAACAGATAACATAATTTCCAAAAAAGAAATTGAGAAAATGAAAGACGGAGTTATTTTAATTAATACTTCTAGAGAGGAAATAGTCAATAAAAAGGCGGTATTAAAAGGTTTAGAATCAGGAAAGATATTTGGTTATGGAGTTGAAACAACAATTATGACCCCTATTCCATCTGATGACCTATATTATTCTAATTCACGAGTAGTGGCTACTCCACACAATGCTTTTAATACAAACGATGCTGATAAAAAGTCTTATGAACTTGTAGCGGATAATATAAAAGCTTGGATTGAAGGAAAACCACAAAATATTGTCAACAGATAATTCTTCATAAAATATTCATAAATAATTGTTAAGATAAAAACATGGATAAATTGTTGTGGATTGCGCCGTTAGTTATTTGCATTCTCATGCATGTCTGGATGATGAAAAATCATGGCAAACATAAAAAATAATTCACTTTCTTCATAAAATCTTCATAGCCTCTACGCTAAACTCACTTTCATGCAAAGTTGCAAAATAAATATCAAAGGCATGCATTGCCGGTCTTGCGAAATAATTCTTGAAGAAGAATTATTGAAAGTCCCCAACGTGGTTAAGGCCACAGTTCATCACCAGAAGGGCATAGCCTATATTGATTACCAAAATAATTTAGACAGTTTGGCTGTCATTAAAGCGATCGAGAATGCCGGCTATACAGAAGGGGTGGACCAGCATGGTTGGATCTCCAAAAATCCCCGCGATTACCATGAATTGGGGATAGTTTTCTTGCTTGTCATGGGAACTTTTTTGTTGGCCAAGGGCTTGGGCGTATTTGGTCTGACTGATTCTATTTCCGGCAGTTACAATAGTTTGCCTGTGGTATTTTTGATAGGGCTTACTGCCGGAGTCTCTACTTGTATGGCCTTGGTCGGAGGTTTGGTGCTTGGAGCTGCTGCCCGCTTCTCGGCAGAAAACCCCGGAGCTTCCCGCTTGGAAAAATTTAAACCCCATCTTCTTTTTAATATTGGCCGGATAATTTCTTATTTTATTTTTGGCGGACTAATTGGTTGGGCGGGATCATTTTTCCAGCTTTCGACATCGGTATTGGGAATGCTCACCATAATTGTTGGTATTGTCATGTTGATATTGGGAGGCCAATTGGTAGATATATTCCCGATTCTCAAAAAAATTTCATTTACCCTGCCCAAATCAGTCAGTCGGCTATTTGGTATCAAAGATCAGACCAATCCGGCACTGCTTGGGGCTTCAACTTTTTTCCTGCCCTGTGGTTTTACCCAAGCCATGCAGTTATTTGCTATGAGTACCGGAAGTCCCATAACGGGGGCATTAACAATGGGTGTCTTTGCTTTGGGTACTGCCCCTGGGCTTTTGGGAGTAGGGGGTCTGACTTCAATTGTCAAAGGAGCTTTTGCCAGACTATTTTTCAAAGGAGCGGGAGTGGTAGTGGCCATGCTTGCCATCTTTAATATTTCCAATGGTCTAAATTTATTGGGTATTAATTTCTTGGAAACACCCAAAGTAAAGGGGGCTCAAACAGCGCTTGTAAATGGAGTCCAAGAAGTCTATATGGTTCAAGATACTGATGGTTATACTCCCAATAATTTTACAATTACCCAGGGCACACCTGTCCGCTGGATTATTACTTCCAAAAACATTAATACCTGTGCCAGCAGTATTATTTCTTCCCGACTCGGGATCCGCCAGGGTTTGCGCAAAGGAGAAAATATAATTGAATTTACTCCGGCGGAGGCCGGGACTATGCGTTTTTCCTGTACCATGGG
>CAYITQ010000040.1:0-5971 GCA_964366335.1 uncultured Gammaproteobacteria bacterium | reverse complement strand
AAAAAATCTAATCTGGAAAAATAAAACTAGATTTTATGACCAAAAATTTGCCGCTTACCTATCCTCTCGGGTATCTTCCGAGCTGGAAATCAAAATCTCAAAGATACCCGGTATTTCAATAATAAAACAAGCTACAATGGGCTGGAAATCGCTATATACTATTTTACAGCCTCACGAGAGAGCTATCATGGTCCGCGAAACGATTCACACCGGTCTGTGGGATATACTGCCAGGTGCAGTAGCCGCCAGATGTTTTGGGGTCGGAATTTCACTCGAATTTAATAAATATGTTCAACTCCCAAATCAGGGATTAATCATAAAAAGGGGAAATTGGAATGGGATTGAGATATAATTAGATTATTCGGGTTCGTAGCTCAGTGGTAGAGCAATTCCCTTTTAAGGAAGATGTCGTGGGTTCGATCCCCACCGAGCCCACCAACATTCGCTATTGTGCTAAAGTAGACTTACAGCACTAATATGAAATTGAAAGAGAGATTCTATCTAGCCTACAATAAAGTTCCCTTAGGGGTTCGTGATGAACTTATTTTGGTAATAAAAAGCGATTCAATTTCGTGGCGGGTGGCTCGTTTGGAGATCGATACTAACAGCCCATTGTCTAAAGAGATTTTAGAAAAATTAGCTATTTTAAAAATAATATGACCGTTTCGGATGAAGACATTAGGAATCTTGTTATTGCAAGATTACGTACCTTTTCCAGGGACAGGAAAATATCCATAGGTTCTGAAGGAGAGTTTAGTGCGGATGAGCTGATTGAACGAGTAAAGAAGGACGATGACGTTGGTAAGACGATAATACAGATACAACTTCAATACCTTCAATCTCTTAAAGAAGGTTTGTTTCTTTCTGACTGACAATGTTAATCACCAGACCAAACCACGATATTGCCACCAATTATCTTTATTACTGGAGTGTTATTTTAATAAACCTAGCAAAGAAAAGGGGAATGTTAGTTTCTGATTTGGCCAAAGAGCGGGCCAATCCGCTTGAATTTACCTCTGTAGTAACAAAAACCAAACCAAAGCTTATTGTCTTCAATGGTCATGGGGATGACTCAGCTGTCACTGGACAAAATAATGAAACGCTGGTTCAGGTAGATAAGAACCACTATCTTCTGAAAGGTTCAGTTGTATACGCCCGTTCCTGTAAGTCTGCACACAAGCTAGGTCCAAAAGCTGTCATTGTAGGTTGTAGTGCGTACATCGGTTATGACGAAGATTTTGTGTTTGTTTCGGAGGATACAAAGATTAGTTGTCCACTAGAGGATAAAACAGCACAACTTTTTCTAGAACCATCAAATCAGGTTGTAATTTCTCTTTTGAAGGGTCACACTCCTTCTGAATCAAATAAACGATCAAAAGAAGCATACAAGCGTAATATTCAGAAACTTATGTCGAGTTCGTCTTCAAAAGGAGACGTGGAGCTCATTCCAAATTTGGTCTGGGACTATATGCATCAAGTGTGTTTAGAGCCATTAGCCAACTAGGAATTGAAATGAACATAAACAACCCACAACCTTACGGTCGAGGAGTTAAGTTAGAAATGGTTAAATGATAAAATCAGACTCATGTATTTTCAATCCTTGGACATAATTAGGATTTTGGGGTTTTTGTGGATATTTTTGCATCATATCCAGGTGCCGGTCTTATTTATCAAGCAAAATGGTTGGATTGGGATGGATTTGTTGTTTACATTGTCTGGATTTTTGATAACCAGTAACTTTTTGAATAGAAAAGTTGAGTTAAAAAGTTTTTATATCAAGAGAGCCTTAAGAATCTGGCCACTTTATTTTCTATACTTATTGCTCATTGCTCATTACTCAGAGATTTGGCCATATTTTCTATTTGTTGGTAATTGGCGGGTCATGTTTTATGGTTGGAGCAGCTATGTCTTGGTCGGCCATCTTTGGGCCATATCCATGCAGGAGCAGTTTTACTTGCTCTATCCGATCTTTATAAAATATTTCAAGAATTTAACCGGAGTATTAGTATTGGGAATACTATTTAGTGCACTTCTAAAATTCTATTTCTTTGACCCGAATAATTATTATTCAATTTATATGAATACCTTTACCAGATTAGAGCCGTTTTTATTGGGTGGGTTAGTGGCAATTTATAAAGATAAGATACCGAGACCCAGTAGTTGGTTTATATTTATTTTAGGTTTAATTAGCTTTAATTTAGTAAATATTCGCGAAAGTTCAAATATTTGGATTGTGGTCTTTGGTTATTTGTTTGTGGCAATTTGGTGTGCATCGGTCCTATCTATTTCATTAGGCATTAGACATTCGACATTAGGTATTAAAAAACTTGCATCGCTTGGATTCGGCCTGTATGTTTGGCACAAAATAGGGATTGAGCTTTCTGGCGGAAATGTATTTGTAGCCTTAATAATTACGTTATCCCTGGCAGTAATTTCTTATTATGTGATTGAAAAAAGATTTCTGGATTTGAAGAAACTATTTATACTTTTTATACTTTTAAACTTTTATACTCCCGTGCAAGCCTTTGATCCTTTGGCCGTCCCGAATAATAGATTTGGAGTACACATTCTGGATACTCCGGAGATTCATGAAGCCAGTAAACTTGTAAATAGTAATGGTGGAGAATGGGGTTATGTGACAATTCCTATGCGAAGTAACGACCGTGACCGGGCCAAATGGGTCAAATTCTTTCTGGCGGCCAGAACGGAGAAAATAATCCCCATTATCAGACTGGCCACTTATCCCGAAGGAGCAAGATGGGTAGCACCTACGGCATTTGATCTGGTGGATTTTGCCAACTTTCTGTCTGAGATGCCCTGGCCTACAAAAAACCGCTATTTAATTTTATTTAATGAGCCAAATCATGCTAACGAATGGGGAGGTGAGGTTTCGCCCAAAGGTTATGTCAATATTTTGCTCGATGCCAACAGGATATTCAAAGACAGGTCACAAGATTACTTTTTGTTGACCGCGGGTCTTGATATGTCAGCTCCTAACTCAGAGACTTCAATGGATGCACTGGAATTTTATAAGCGGATGTTTGTCTCTCAACCCAAATGGCCGGATGCTATAGATGGCCTGGCTGTACATGCGTATCCCAATCCAGGGTTTATGGCCGGTCCCGATTCTGCCGGACGGTATGGAATTACAAGCTTTGAGTTTGAACAAAAAATAATCAACAAACCTATTTTTATCACCGAGACAGGGACAAAATGGGTATCAAGCTTCTGGCCCCGGGCTTTTGCCAGATGGTCAAAATCAAATATAGTAGCCATTACGCCGTTTGTGTTGATGGCAGGCACTGGAGATTATGAAAAATTTTCACTTTTAGACAGAACTGGTCAAGCAAAATTGGGATATAGAGAAATTGAAGCTTTACCAAAAATCAGCGGAAGTCCTCTGTTGGCTAATATCTCAATTGTTGATTCTAGCGAAACACAATCTTTTAGCTCAAAAACATTTACGTCTAATGAAAACTTTTGGCAAAGGCTAAAAAGTTTTTTGAAATTCGAAAGATCAAAAGTAAAAAATAAGTTAAAAATAAAAGAAAAAGTGATAGAGATAGAGATTGCCGATACACCAAAATTAAGAGAGCGGGGATTATCAGGCAGAGAAAATTTGAGTATTGATACCGGGATGTTGTTTATATTTGACAAATCCGATAGATATGCCTTCTGGATGAATGACATGAAATTTAATTTGGATTTTATCTGGCTAAAAGACAAAAGAGTGGTTTATCTTTCCCAAAATATTCCCAATCCGGCCACTCTCTTTCCGCCGGTGCCAGTTGATATGGTCCTGGAAGTTAATGCCGGATTTGTCTTGGAAAATAGTATTGCCTTAGGTGATACAATAGAGGTGTGGTAAGTTACAAGATTGGGGCAGTGATTGCATACTACGCCACTTCGGGATTGATGGCGGTGGACTTGACGGCAGATATCCATTTAAACGACTTAATCTATATAAACAATAAAGAATTAAAAATTAAATTAATTAAGAACGAGTATCTTTTTTGTGACTTCGCTCGAAAAGGTGAAACAATAGTCATCAATGCCGATTTCCCGGTTGCTATCGGTGACGAGCTTGTGAGAACATAAGGACATGGAATTAAAGTTAGCGCCTGATGTTAAAAAGAGAATTGATTTTCTGGCCCGAGAATTGGCTCTTTTGCATATAAACTACAAAAATTTAATTTGTTTTCGAAGTACCGGTTCTACCGGCCGGGCCTATGCCCGCATTTGGAGTTTGCCAAAAATCTGGCAGATGGGTTTGAACATAGAAGCGCATTATTGCATAGAAGTCATAGCCGAGAAATTTGACAGGCAATCTCCCGATGAACAGGAAAAGATATTGATTCATGAGCTAATGCATATCCCAAAAAATTTCTCAGGAGCACTTGTTCCCCACCGCAATCACAAACACCGGACCTTCAGGCATTATCATGACCAGGTGGAAGATCTGTACAACAAATTAGTAGTTAAATCATATGGTTTCAAAAGGGGACCCCTTTCAAGGCTCTGAAAGGGGTCCCCTTATAAAGATTATGTTAGTCATTCACGGTGAGAACCAGATAGCGTCAAGGGAATATTTTCTGGAATTGAGGACCCAAAAACAGGGTGATATTCTGGACGGTGATACCTTGACACTTTCAGAATTACAATCAAAGTTAAGTGCTATTTCTCTTTTTGGTGAATCGCAAAATATATATATCGAAAATTTGTATTCCAGAAGACCCAGCAACGAAAAGAAAGCAATAATTGACTATATTGAGTCGAAAAATCCCGTTAATCTAATAATTTGGGAACATAAGGGAGTTACAACAAAAGCAGAAAACAAGAATTTCGAAATGCCCAAATATTTATTTGCCTTTTGGAATAAGCCGGATATCAAATCTTTTCACCTGGCTTTACAAGTAGCAGTTGTTGAACAAATATTTGCGGGTCTTGTGACCAAGGCTCACCGCGAAAAAAATACAATCTGGTTAAATGATTTTTTACTAATTGACTATAAACAAAAAACATCTGCCAGTCCGTATGATTTGAAAACGGCACTTGAAATTTGGCTAGTAAAAATACATAATTGAGATATGCCGACTGCCCGATATACAAAATGGTTTAAAGATCTGTCCAAAGAGGACATTGGTATTGCCGGAGGTAAAGGAGCGAATTTAGGTGAGTTGACCCAAAGCAAGATTCCGGTTCCCCCCGGCTTTGTAGTCTTATCTTCCGCTTATTTTGCCTTTCTGGATGCCAATAAATTGCGCCCCAGTATTCATCAAGTTCTATCCGGTTGCAATGTCGCTGACCCGCATCAGCTGAAAATCGCTTCACAAAAAGTTCAGAAATTGATTCTAGGGAGTGAAATGCCGCATGGCATGGCCGGCGAAATAATGCAAAATTATGCCAAATTGGGGAATAATGTATTGGTGGCAGTCCGTTCTTCGGCTACCGCTGAGGATTTACCCGGAGCCTCATTTGCCGGTCAGCAGGAGTCTTATCTAAATGTCTCAGGTGACGCCAATGTCATTATGCGCGTCCGTGATGCCTGGGCATCACTCTTTGGTGAGCGGGCCATATTTTACCGCGAGCAAAAGAAGTTTGATCATTTCAAGGTCGGGATTGCGGTGCCGGTTCAGAGAATGATTCAATCAGAAGTCTCGGGAGTCATGTTTACCGTTGATCCCATCACCCAGGACAAGGATAAGTTGGTAATCGAGGGCATTTACGGTCTGGGTGATTATATTGTTCAGGGTGTGGTTACCCCTGATCATTATGAGGTTAGTAAATCTACAAAGGAAATTCTGAGTAAAAATATTGCCAGGCAGACAATTATGGAAACCAGAGGTGGCAAAGAAGTGATTCAATCAAAAGTTCCGCTAAAACAGCAGGAACGGCAAAAATTACCGGATAAATATATTTTACTATTAGCCGAAATCGGCAAAAAAATACATGAGCATTATTTCTTTCCCCA
>CAYITQ010000039.1:0-5983 GCA_964366335.1 uncultured Gammaproteobacteria bacterium | reverse complement strand
TTGGCTGTTGTTAGTGCCTTTGCGTTTTATGGCTTCTTTAGTCTTTGGACAGTCTTATATTCTCTTTTGCAAATAGGAAATGCATGATTTGGCACCAAAGAATGATTTGCAATACTCTTCAGTTTTGACTGGATCAAACCAAGCGCAGGAAAAAATATTGAGATAGACCGCTTTTTTGTGTTCAGAAAAATGAGCTGAGACATTACTGGTTTCAATTAGCTGGACAAGTGAATAGCCAGAAGTTATGGGATTTTCGTGACCAAAATGAGGAATTAGAGGTTCGCCGTAGCGCTTCATCATGATGACTTTGTCGCAAAGCTCAATGACAAATTCTTTGATTTTCTCGCTCGAAGAAATTATCGCCAGATCGCATTCATACAAGTCCAAGGTTAGTTCTTGGCCGAATATTTCGTTATCATTTGAATCGGGAGAATTTAGCATGTATTAATAAAACGATTTATTGAAAGTTTTGTCAATGGGTAATTTATGCAGGCCTGCTTGGACTCGAACCAAGGAGAAGGGTTTTGGAGACCCTCATGATACCACTTCATCACAGGCCTAAATCGGTTCACAGAAGTTATTATACTATTTCAACTTAGAAGTTTCTTTGTGCTCGGTGCGTTTTCGGCATTTCTTGCAATATTTGGCCAGGGCAATTTTGTCAGGTGTATTGACCTTGTTTTTCTCGGTCACATAGCCCTGATGCTTGCAGACACTGCAAACAAATGCAAATATTTGTCTTGATCCTTTTTTCGCCATGACTGTATTTTAAAGCAATTATGTAGTCTTGACAAGAGAGAGAGAGAGTTGTAGAGTGTGAGACATGAAAATGAAATTAGGAGATGCGGTAATGGGATTGTTGGGTCAAGCAGCTTTGCAGAATGAGTGTTTGACGGGTGCGCAAATAATTGATGAACTGAGCCAGTCTGAATCTGCCAGAAGGTTTCAAATATCAAGTGTATTGGAACAGTTAATTTCGTTTCGTAGCGTGGGTATGGCAGAAGATAGAAAAGGAAATTTTGTATTTTATCCAAGACAAGCGGAAAAAGACTTAATTGAAGCGGGAAAATTATCACCGGATTTACATATCAATGTCACTGCTCCTGACAGAGATGGCGGAATTATGTCATCTAGGGTGGATCAAAAAAGTGTCTCTGATGAGATATGGAGCAAACTCGTAAAAGGTGATCAAACAACAATTATTAGAATGGCAAAGGGAGAAAGAAAATAAGCTGGAGCCCGGGGAGAGAGTCGGACTCTCGTTTAATCCTTACCATGGACTTGTTCTGCCGTTGAACTACCCGGGCCAGTGTGCCGGGACCAGGATTCGAACCTGGGAAGCCGTAAAGCATCAGATTTACAGTCTGACCTCGTTGACCGCTTGAGTATCCCGGCAGTAATTTATTTTAACAGATTTGAGCCGTCTCTCGGGCTCGAACCGAGGACCTGCTGTTTACAAAACAGCTGCTCTACCACTGAGCTAAGACGGCGCAAAGATTATTTTACCCTATTAATTGAAAATTAAAAATTGTAAATTGAAAATTGAAGCGGAAACGAAGTTGTAGCGTATACCCACCAAGCGGAAATTGAGGAGTTTTCCCCGAGATCCTATTTAGGTGGGCTAACTTCCCCGAACCATTGCGGTTCAGGATTGTCCTAATTAGTTAGAACCAATTAGGAATTGCGTATGCCCTCTTTGGGAAAAACTAGTCAAGGAAAATTATCCTCAACTTCCTTCTTGGTAGGATGATTCTATTATATCAGCATGTCAAGTATGAAAGTTGAGATGGGCGAGATGATTAATGAGGCGATTGAGTGGCCGCCGAATATTGGCAATATTACTAATATTAGGAGATAGGGATTAGGAGTTAGTTGATAGTTTTTCAAAAATATTTTTGAGCCATCTAAAGGGGGAATGGGCAACAAATTAAACAAAGCCAGGTTTATGTTAAGTGCGATTAAGGTTCTAAAAATACTTAAGATACTGAAGTTACTTAGGTTAAGTAACTTCAAAGTTAGCGATAGACAAATTGCAAGTATAATATTGCTGACCGGGCCGGCCAGAGCAATCAATTTGGTGTCCCGATCTGGATTTTTGAGATTATAGGGATCAAAGGGGGCGGGTTTTCCCCAGCCAAAACGCCCAGTGACCAGAAGTACCAACGTCCCCAGAGGATCCAAGTGGGCTAGGGGATTGAGAGTCTTTCTACCGAGCGCCTGCGGAGTAGGATCACCCAAATAATCGGCCATATAGCAATGAGCAGCTTCATGGATGCCGATAGCCAGGATAATACCGCCAAAAATGACGATGAAAGCAAAAGAGTTGGTGAATAAAAGATCCAGCATATAAATCCGAAATCCGAATATCGAAACTCGAAACAATATTGAAATTATAAATCAAAATGTTCAAAACACCTAATTTTTCGGATTTCGTATTTCGTATTTCGGATTTGCAAATTTTATGCTAAAATTTGATCATGGCATTTAAATGTGACAATTGTGAGCGGGGAGTCCAGTATGGCGACAGCCATACCCACAAGCGTGGAGTGGCCGGAGGGCGCTGGAAAAAGAAAGCGGTTAAGACCCGCAAGGTCTTTCTGCCCAATCTCCACAAATTTAATGGCCAGTGGCTGTGTACCAAGTGTTTAAGAAAGTTAAAAAGTAATAAATGACAGGTGCAGAATTGGCAATTGAAAAAATTACTCGGCGATTAGTGTTAAGTAGCAATGCTAGAATAATTATTCTCGGAGAGGATTCGATGGAAAAGGTGGGAGAACTTCTAGAAAATTTATTGCTAATGTTGGCAATATCTACGAAATCTTAATTCTTTTTCCATCGGGATCAATCGTCCATACCCCGGGCCAGCCTACGAATGCGCGCTTCATTCGCGCTAGCTCCTGACTCCTAGCTCCTAACTCCTGAAATGGAATAAATCCATCCTGGCGGGTGAGTTTTTTGGTGTAAGTTGCTTCGTTTGAATTTTGAGAAATTGGAATTTGATTGAAAATTGAAAATTGTGAATTGAGAATTAGATCAGCTCCTAAACTAAACAAGCGATTACCAAGTGTGATTGTAGTATCGTCAGGAAGGATAACATCTCGAGCAAAAGATATGATTGGCCCGTGATCCATTTTGTCATCCATTTTGATAATAGTGACACCGGTATCAATGACACCATCCAAAATTTGTTGTTGCAGTGGGGAAGGACCGCGGTATTTAGGAAGTAACGATGGGTGAATATTGTATATTTGTGCATTAAATTTATCCAGAATTTCCTGGGGAATTATTTTGCCGTAAGCCGCGACTAAGCCGACGGTCATACGATTGTCATTCATGGTCATACAGTAGTCATTCATTGTTTCAAAAACTGGAATATTATTTTTTTGGGCCAAAACTTTGACGGGATTTGGGGTAATTCTCAAGTGCCTGCCAACTGGTTTATCCTCAGTTGTCACTACACTGAGCACTGAGCAATGAGCAATGAGCAATTTTTCGAGCACAATACACGAAAACGGACTTGAGCCAAAAAACACAATTTGCTTTGTCATTATATAATTATAGCCCATGTCAAATTTTGCAGAGTATCTTAGGCCGTTATTGTATTGTAATTTAGGTTGTCTGGCAGTGGCAACCATAATTACTTTTCGTCAAATCGGTATCCAAATATTACCAGATATCGAGCAGAGCCTAAAAATAACAGTCAAAGTATCTGAGCAGATTGAGAATGCTTGGAAATGGGGATTTTTTCCAGTATCTATGAGTTTTCTTTGTATCATCTATATTTTCGGACCAGCAATATATGAACACATAAAATAGATTATAGCGAATTAAATTAGTCCTATAGTTGACAGAGAAGTTATAATACAGTATAATTCTCTTATGAGCAACATACCAGAGAGATGTGTAATTACAGAGACGTATATTCGACAAAGAATGCCCCTAGATAATGGTACACAAGGATTTCAGTTTCCCATATCTAGCGAAGAAGCTGTATCCGCGCATAACAGAATTGAGGATAAAAAAAGACCGGTAATGTGTAGACGGTGTCAACGGTGTAATCCATTGGTCATATTGACGAAAAATGAGGAGAAATCTTATGAGTTGGTTGTGATTCCTCATTGATTCCCCCATTTCATCCTTCTTGAAAATTAGGTGGCGATAATGATAGTATAAGGTATGTCTGCAAGTTGGATTGAAGAACGAAGAAGAAATTTAGACGAAGTGATAGGACTTCAAGGGATATTAAAGATGGGATCGCGTGTAGGACCGGAAAGTCAAGTGACAGCCCAAGCGCTTGAAACAGGAGGATATGTTGTGGACGAAGAATTTATATTAGGTGAGACGGCTGGTCTGAAGGCGGCTGCATATATGGCCTTAAGACGGGATGGAGTTGATGTAGATTCAAAGAGGAAATGGAAATGGCTCAGACAGAAAAAAGCAAAGACCATAGGTTAAATCCCCACCTCTTCCCACTCTTTGCCCACCACCCTATATAATTTTGAGCCTTGCTCCAGGACGCGGTCAATAAATAATATCCCATTGAGATGGTCCATTTCATGCTGAATAACGTGGGCAAAAAATCCTGTGAAGGATTTTTGCACATTGCTCATTTCGCATTGCTCATTTCTCAAATCTTTGAGCATTGAGCTTTGAGCATTGAGTAATTTGATGGTTTGATACTTGACCGTCACCGACATTGATCTGGTGACCGGGGCATAGTGGCCCGGGATGGACAAACAACCCTCATAAACTCCTTTTTTACCCGTGGGGTGGGTAGTGCGTTGGGAGTAGTGGGTAATCTCGGGATTAATAAATATACTAATTTCTCCTTTGGGATCAGGACGGGCCAGAAAAATCCGCAAAGGGATACCTATTTGGGGTGCAGCCAGACCAACCCCCTCGGGTTCTTTGGTGGCCTTTAGGGTCTTTATCATATCCTCGAGCACATCTCTTACCCGCTTGTCCAAAGTCTTAACGGGTATGCAAACCCTCCGTAAAATCTCCGAAGGTGGTGTAACAATTTGTGACATGGATTGATTTTATCAGATTAGTTTCCGAGGATGAGCAGAAGATATTTTACTGGTTCAGTTAAAATAGGGTTGGTAGCGACTTTCATAAATAAATCTGGTCTAAAAACTAAACAAATAATCGGAGTGGAAGCAACAAATGCCACAGCAGCACAAGCTATATCTAATGGTCTAAAACGTTCCATGACAACATTCTACTATAGGTTTGTTTATTTGTCTAGTTTTTGGAGTTGATTGGTGGCATCAAGAAAATCGGGTTTGAGATTTAGAGATTTTTGGAAATAGAGACGGGCTTCTGGAGTTGACCCTTGGGCCTGCAAGATTATCCCCAGATAATAGGGGATTCTGGGATCAGTGGGAGAGATGATAGCCGCCGCTTGCATAGCTTGCTTAGCGGTATCTAAATATGAATCATCCAGCTCGGATAACAAAATTAAGCTCCGGGTCAGATTTTTGTAATAATTTGGGTGATTCGGAGAAGTTTTGATAGCGATTTGTGATAGTGAGAGAGATTGAGCCGCTAGCTGAGAAGAAGCCGTTGCCTGATTGCGCATGGCCAGAGCCAGATAAGCGGCAGAAAGAGACAGGTCAGAGGCCAATGCCGGCTCGGAAGAATTGCCTTGAAAGGCGTCATAGTACTCCTGGTAGGCCAATAATAAGTATTGCGGGTCTTGGGTTTCCTGATAACCCTTTTGGGCCATATTGCCATTGGCGTATTTGAAGTCGGAATACCAGTAGCGAGTGACAAGCCACAAGGCGCAGAGGCTCAGAGTAGCAGAGGCACAAAGCAGAAGATAATGTAATGGTAATAAACTACTTTGAGCCTTTGAACCTTTGAACCTTTGAACCTCTTCTGTATATAGGGTAATGGCCATCGCCGGTAATAAAAATAACAGTATTTGGGTGACAACAACCGAAAATCCCCAGAAATTTGTGACTGAGATTGTGAGCCAACC
>CAYITQ010000038.1:1312-7529 GCA_964366335.1 uncultured Gammaproteobacteria bacterium | reverse complement strand
AAAGAGACGGATCGTATGAAAATAACAATTCTTTGTATTGGCGCAGATCACGGTCATCCACAAATATGCTGTAACCTACCAATTTGTCTTGTTCACTCACAAAATCAACCAGTCCCACGGCCCGGTAATCGCCAAGATCCTTGGATACCCAGAGACGGATTAGTTTCGAGTAGGGGAGATTCTCAATCCGGGAAAAAACAAAAGTCTTTTGTAGCTTTTCGTCATACTTCAGGAAGGCCACGCCTTTTATATTAAATTCAGGGATGTCAATGTTTTGAATTTCTGAAGCGTCGTTGTACAGTGCCAGTAAATTATGAAATAATTTTTTGGTTTCCAGAGCTTTTGGATCAATCTGAAATTCAGTAATTACAGGTTGCTTCTTAAAAATTTCCAGATTTGAAGTGAATCCTGTCCACGCTTTGGTAAATATATTTTGTTTTTGATTGACCAAAACCACACCCACAACTAAGCCGGCTATTAATACCAGAGGACTAATTATTTTTAACTTAGAAGGCATTATTTAATATTATCTGTCGCGCGCGGCCACAAATCAATACTCAAAATGATTGCTCATTGCTCATTGCTCAAAAAGAAAGCTTGATTGCGGGACTCATGGTTGATTTTAGGACAATTTTTGATATTCTGCCAGCAGGCAAAATCGCCAGAACAGCTGAGATATTTTGATTTAGTTGTGTATCAGTCATAGATAGTTTGCCTATGGTAGTGTGGATAGCTGGGGAGTCTTTTTCATTACGCAATTTCAAGGTTTGATTGGATGAGAATTTTTTGATAGCCGATTTGACATCTTCCGTCACTGTTCCGCTTTTTGGATTTGGCATCAGGCCGCGGGGTCCCAGAACCTTAGCAAATTTTACCAATTTACCCATCTGTGTGGGAGTAGCGATTAAAATATCAAAATCAAACTTTCCGGATTCAATAGCAGCAACAACTTCATCTGTTGCTTCCACTGTTTTCTTTGACTTACCAAATGGATGGGGGAGATCCAGCTCTTTGGAAAAACCTTTGTCTTTTAGGGTGATATGCAATTCCACACTACCATCAAATTTAGTCAATGATACTTTATGTAGTATTTGTATTCCTTCTGAAATAGTATGAGATACGTCTGCGGGTACTAATTTTTTAAATTCTTGATATCTTTTTGATCTAATCTTTGCCTCTTTAATCCTTTTGACTTTTACTTCTGTTTCCTGTAGCGCAAGCGTCCTGTCTCCTGTCTCCTGTGACTTACCTTCACGTTTCTTCTTCTGCTCATTTTGCACGGCCTTCTTATCGCGCTTTTCCTGCTCGTCTTCAGTTCCCAAAGTGGTGACTTTTATTTTTCCCATATTTTTCGAAAACTCGAAATCCGAAGCACAAAATCCGAAACATTTTGAAATTTGAGAATTTGAATTTGTTTCGAGTTTCCCCGCCTGCAACGCTTGTAGCGTAGCTACTGCGGGCAGGGATATTCGATATTCGAATTTATCAAGTCATTATATCTTAATTCGTGTTATTGTAAAAGGGTGAGTAATTATAATGCCAAGTACAAGCTGTATTATCAGGGTGACTGGAATGAGGAAATATTCAAAAAGTGCATGGGCGTAGTCGGAAGCAGGCGGATGACCGACTATGGCAGACGGGTGGTACAAAAAATTGTTCCGCAGTTGGTCCAACAAGGTTGGACCATAGTTTCCGGCATGATGTACGGTGTGGATCAGACAGCCCATGAAATCTGCATCGAATGTGATGGGCGGACGATTGGTGTACTGGGTTGGGGCATTGAATACAATGCGGGAGACCGGGAGAGGGAACTACAGGCAAAAATTGTAGAGAGCGGGGGACTACTATTGTCTCTTTGGAAGGACCAGATGGGGACAAATTGGACCTTTCCGGCCAGAAACCAGATTGTGGCCGATATTTGTCATGAATTAATTGTGGTAGAAGCTGCAAACCGTAGCGGGGCACTCCTGACTGCCGGGATGATGATTAAGAGAAAAAAGCCGGTCTGGGCAGTGCCGGGACCGATTACATCTTCGGTTTCTGCAGGAACGAATCAGTTGATTGCGGAAGGACGGGGAAAGATTTATGTAGGGGCTGGGTTCTCCAGCCCCAATCTTGGGCGCGAAAACCGCGCCCCTACAAATCCAATTTTAAAACTTATTGAAAATCAGGGACTTGATGCCTCAGAAATTGCCAGAAGACTTGGCCGCTCTGCCTCCGCCATCGGCTCCGAACTGACAATGCTTATGCTGAGGGGGGAGGTTGAGGAGAGAGAAGGGAAATATTATTTGATTCATTAGTTGTGATATGATCATATCATGAGCCAACAGGCGCAAAATATTATTGAGACAATTCGACCAATTTTGATAAAATACGGAATTAGAAAAGCCGACTTGTTCGGTTCCGTTGCTCGTGGTGAGATGAGACCAGATAGCGACATTGACATTTTAGTACAATTTCCACACGAGTCAGGATTTAGAATCTTGGGTGGAGTCTATAGGGAATTGACAGAAACTCTAAACAAAAAAATAGATTTAGTCGAATATGAGTATGTAAACAAATATATTAAAGACTCTGTCTTCAGCTCCACTGCAAAGATTATATGAAACATGACTCACTTGCCTACATTCATGATATCGATGACGAAATAACTAGAATAGAAAAGTTTTTGACAGGAATAAGTGAAGATGTTTTCTATAGAGATGAAAAAACTCATTATGCCATCGCTAGATCTTTTGAAATCATTGGAGAGGCTTCTCATCAACTATCAAAAGAATTTAAAGGCAAGTTTCCAGGTATTCCTTGGAGAGAAATATCTGACACTAGAAATATATTGATTCATGTTTATTCAGAAATAAACTTAAAAAGGATTTGGGATATTATCCAAAAAGATCTACCAATACTAAAAACTCAAATTAATGAGATTTTGACAAATGTTGGTCAAGATTAAGTCGGTTGCCAATGTTGGCCTGGAAACGACAGCTATTGAAGTAGAAGTAGATGTCTCGGATGGTTTTCCCGGATTTAATATTGTGGGGCTGGCCAGTAAAGCTGTGGAAGAAGCGCGGGAACGGGTTAAAACCGCTATCAAAAATTCGGGTTTAGCTTTTCCTACCCAAAAAATTACAGTTAATTTGGCTCCGGCCGATATTCCCAAGGACGGTGCGGCTTATGACCTACCGATTGCGGTTGGTATTTTGGCTGCTAGTAATCAATTGGTGGTTGGAAATGACATTTTTTATGGTGAATTATCACTAGACGGATCACTTCGTCACACCAAAGGGGTTTTATTAGTAGGGCTTTATGCAAAAGATAATGCTATCTATGTTCCTATAGAGTCTGCCAATGAAGCAGCCGTGGTTGAAAATGTCACCGTCTATCCTGTCCGCAATCTTTCTGAATTGGTTGATCATTTTCAGGATATCAAAAAAATTGAGCCCCTAAAACATATTGAAATTCAGGAATTAGTAATTGACGCTAATTTTGAAGTGGATCTGGCTGAAGTGGCAGGGCAGGAACAAGCCAAACGCGCTCTAACGATCGCGGCCGCCGGTGGGCACAATCTCTTGATGTTTGGGCCGCCGGGAACCGGAAAAACTATGTTGGCCAAAGCTATGGCCGGAATTTTGCCACCACTTTCTTCACTCGAAGCATTGGAAGTGACCCGTATTTATTCGGTTGCCGGAATGTTGGATTCTGGTGAGTCACTCATTAGAAGAAGACCCTACCGTCATCCGCATCACGGAGTATCACCAGCAGGAATGGTCGGGGGAGGCAGCAATCCTTTGCCGGGAGAGGTTAGTTTGTCTCATCTCGGGGTGCTGTTTTTGGATGAGATGGCCGAATTTCCCAGAAGCGTTTTAGAATCATTGCGTCAACCGATGGAAGATGGCACGGTGAGTATTGTCCGGGCCGCCGCTCATGTTTCTTATCCGGCCAGTTTTACATTACTGGCAGCTGTCAATCCCTGTCCATGCGGTTATTTGGGCCATCCTAGGCGCGAATGTAAATGTACTGATAAAATGATCAGAAAATACAGATCGCGTATTTCCGGACCAATTCTGGATAGAATTGATTTACATGTTCATGTGCCGGCCGTTGAAGTAGAGAAGTTGACTGTTGAAAGTTCGAATATCGAATCTCGAAATTCGAATCAAATTCGAAACGACGTAATAAATTCCAGAAAAATTCAAACAGCAAGGTTTGCCAAAGAAAATATCTATACTAATTCCCAGATGGGTAACAAACATGTCAAGAAATATTGTGTGTTAGAACCGGATGCCCAGAGAATTCTAAAATTAGCAGTCGAAAAGTTTGATCTTTCAGCCAGGAGCTATTTTAGACTTATAAAAGTGGCCCGAACCATTGCAGACTTAGAAAATTCAGAAAGTATTTTAATAAATCATATGGCAGAAGCCCTGCAGTACCGGCAACAAATATGAAATATTTTAACAAGCAAACCGGTGAAATGGGTGAGAGCCTGGCATTGGGATATTTACTGAAATTGGGATATGAGCTGATTATGCGTAACTTTCATACACGATATGGGGAAATAGATTTGATAATGAGGGATAAAGAAGTAATGGTATTTGTGGAGGTAAAAGCAAAAAAGACCCATGAATGGGGGACACCGGAGGAAATGTTTACTCAAGGCAAGTACCGTAAAGTCAAGAACATGGGTATGGTTTATTTACGTGGGAAGGATGTTCTATGCCGGATTGACATGGTCGCCGTTGATCTATTTACCGATCCTCCTGCCCTGCGCCACTATCCCAATGTCACTTTTTTAGATTAAAACCAGATCCTTATTTTTAATACCAACAAAATCCTTGATGTTTATGGTGGCCAATGGAGTTTTATATACGATTCCTGTAGCCGCAATAGCCAAATCTGCCAAATCGGCCGATGACTTGTTGTCTCGGGCCAGTATGCCAGCTAATTTTGCCACTTCCTCGGTATAAGGGAGAATTTTTAAAGGTGTTATTATTGATAGCATATAGTTTTCTTTAATTTGATCCCTTGTGCTTTGCCCCTCATATAATTCTTGGAGTGTAATTACAGAAATAGCCAGCTGATTTTTGTGTTTTACCGCCAATCGGCGAAGCATTGAATCTGTGGTTTTTTGCCTGAGGTGGTCAATTATGACGCTTGTATCAAGTATTACCATATTTTTTTCCTAGACAGAGAAGCTTTTTTTTCAATTAATTTTCTCTTTACCTGAGTTTGAATCCAAGAATCGTCTGCCCAAGCACCGGCCGTATTGTCCAAAAGCTGCAAATATAGGTTACTTCCTGTATTTGCGGTAATTACATTTTCGATTATTCTGACGTAAAAACCATCAGTTTTAAGTAATAATTGAAGGGGAACCTTGGGATTTATTCCCAGAATATCCCTGTAGCTCTTGGGTACTACCAGCTGACCCTTATCATTTGTTTGGGTAATTACTCCTAAATTCATACTAGTAGTATTTTATTACTTTATCGTTAAATGTCAAGTTTGTGATTTTGGGCGAGGAAGGAGGGAGGAGAATTATTTGGTCAAATTGGCCAGAAGTTTATGAAAAAGGACCACGGCTTGGGGTAATACTTTGTAAACTTCTTGCGCCAGTTCCTCAACATATGTATGAACGGTTTCATTTCTTTTGTCAACCAAATCAATCCAAAAATCATCATAATCAATAAGGTCCACTCGGAAAGCCTCACGGAAACATGATTTTGGTGAATTGCAATCAATACCATGAATATCTTTAAGATATATTTGGACAGATTTCCAGGCCAAATCCAAAGTAAACTCAAATCTTTGAATCGCCGAGTCTCTCATAAAATCATTTTTTGGCTGAGCCAACGCTTCTTCCAATCTGATTAAGGCTTGTTCGAATTGGGATCTGACTTCTTCAAATTTGTTCATAACTTTGTAAAGCGATATTTCTAAATTTCTGACTTACACTGGCAAAATCAACTACATCTATTTTATATAAAATTGGCATTTCTTCAAGATCGTCTTTTATGTTTCCCATGATATTGGATGGTATTTCAGTAGGTCCAAGTATACCCAAGTCTATGTCCGACCATTTCGAGGCTTTTCCATTTACCCGCGACCCAAAGATTATCAATTGGTGCTTATCTAAATTCAAATATTTACCTATCAGGTTTTTGACTTCACTTTTTAGTTTATTTTCGGGATAATTTTGCAGTATCATAATTTTATTATACACCAC
>CAYITQ010000038.1:0-1212 GCA_964366335.1 uncultured Gammaproteobacteria bacterium | reverse complement strand
GGCTTGTAATTTTTCATTAAACTGGATTTGGCATAGGCAGGATGATTTGGATTAGCCGCCAACATTTCTTCAATTTGACCTTTGAGTTTCGAATTTTCATTTGGGTTCAGGGAAGTTCCGTCGCGTTTGGCCAACATACAGATTCTTTCAAAAGCGGGAATACCTCCGGTTAGTTCAAAGTTACTGCACTCAGAACGATCAAAGACAGGTAAATTTTCCACATGCTCGGTGGCTATTTCATAGAGATCTCCCAAAATATTCAAATAATTCGACCCTACTGGTTGGGATGTCAAAAACACATACGCTAATTTGTATTTGTGTTGATCCCGCAAAGCCTTTAAATAAGAGAAAAATGCGCAGTACTCAGTGTTCAAAATATGATCTAAATAATCTAAAACAATAAGTTTTCTTTCCGTCGAACTTTTTATAGTGTCAAGAAGCTCTGTTGGTGATTGCAAGAGATTGGTGTCCAGATAAAGGCCGGTCAGCGACCGGCCAAAGCGTGATTTACCAAAGCCCGGTGGAGCGATTATTTGGACTGATTCACCTCGTGCCAAAAAGCTCAATATTCGCTTTCTAAACTCGTCCATGTGTCAGATTATACAACTTTGTGATATTGGAGTGAGATTTCTGCCGCTTTTTGTAATTTTATTGTCAAGGATGGTGATATTTGAAATGCAAAAATATATTCATGGACAATATTACATTAATTCTCGAAATTACCACCCTGGTCACGATTTACATCATGGCGTGGGTGAAGAATTGGTGATTTAGACATTGCTTACTTTAATTCCCATACTCCTGGCAGTTCCGGCGATTGATTTCATGGCTGAATCGAGGGATCCATCATTCATATCAGCCATTTTATCCTCGGCGATTTGCTTGACTTGCGAAAGACTTAGTGTTCCCGCCACTTCGCTCCCAGGTTTTTTGGAGGCCTCTTTTAACCCTAGAGCTTTTTTGATCATGGCTGACACGGGTGGCAATTTGGTGATAAAAGTAAAGGTCCGATCATCAAAAACGGTAATAACAGCCGGGATAATATTACCCTTCTGATCTTTGGTTTTGTCATTGTATTGTTTGACAAATTCCATGATCGGGACGCCATGCTGACCCAGAGCCGGACCCACGGGAGGAGCGGGAGTCGCTTCACCTGCCGGTAAATTAAGCTTTAAAAAGATCGGAAGAGCGTCGTGTAGGGAAAGAGTGTTG
>CAYITQ010000037.1:3856-7577 GCA_964366335.1 uncultured Gammaproteobacteria bacterium | reverse complement strand
AACGTAGACAGCAGGCGGTCAGATTGAAAATCCGTAATTTGTCGGTTTTACCGAGATTGTCAGTACACCGGTCATTAAAGTTTATTTATGCCCAGGTGATAAATGATGCCAAGCGAGAAACCTTGGTTGCAACTTGCGGCAAAAATCCCGCTGAAGTAGGCCAGGCAATCGCTAAAAAAGCCATTGATGCTAAAATCAAGACTGTGGTTTTTGACCGCGGAGCTTACCGATATCATGGTAGAGTAAAGAAGTTAGCGGATAGCGCCCGGGAGGCCGGATTGAAGTTCTAAATTTATGGCTTACGACAAATATCCTGTAGAAATAAAAGAATTCAACGAAAAAGTAGTCCAGATAAACCGTATTAGTAAAAAAACTAAAGGTGGCAACCATATGCGTTTTGCCGCTTTGGTTGTGACTGGTGATGGCAAAGGCCGGGTGGGAGTGGGCCTCGCTAAAGCCGCTGACGTCCAATCGGCAGTAGCTAAGTCTACAAGATCTGCCAAAAAAGTCTTGTTTACCATCAATTTACACGGGACGACCATTCCTCATGAAGTTGATTGTCATTTGGGAGCCGCTCATGTCTTGTTAAAACCTGCTCCTCCCGGAACCGGGGTCAAAGCCGGTGGAGCTGTCCGGGCGGTGGTCGAGGCAGCTGGTATCCGCGATGTGGTAGGTAAAATTCTTGGGACTGCCAACAAAATCTCCAATGTCTATGCGACCATGAAAGCGTTGAAATCTTTGAAACCAAGAAATACCAACAATACTTACAGTACCACCCCCCTTCCCCCTCCTAATTTAGGAGGGGGTGGCCCGCAGGACGAGGGTGGTATAACTGTGGGAAATAAATTATGAATTTAATAAAATTAACATCAAAAAAAATGAAAATTGTGGGTCGGGGGCGCGGAACGGGTAAGGGTGGCCATACCACCGGACGAGGCAACAAAGGTCAGTTGGCCCGGGAGCGGATTCACATTTTGTTTGAAGGCTCCAAGTTCAAAAAGTCTCTGATCAAAAGATTACCCTTTATCCGTGGCCGGAGCAAAAATAAATCTGCTCAAAATAAACCAGTAGTAGTATCTCTCGAATCTCTGGTCAAGTGGCCAAAATCAATCCCAGTAAGTCTTAAAAATCTGGTTGAACGAAAACTGGTAAAGCCAAATACAAAATCTGTAAAAATTCTAGGTAGTGTCAAATTGGAGCACGAGCTTGATGTCAGAGTCCCTGTTTCTGCCTCTGCCAAATCTGCCATTGAAAAAGCCGGGGGAAAGATTGAAAATGAGTAGGTGATATCGGAATTGATTGCTTATATATTTTCTTTTTGGATTACCTTTAATCCTGTACCAGCGGGGTATTATCGGGTGGTCAAAGTCGTAGACGGTGATACTATCAAAGTCTTAATAAACAAAAAGATTGAAACCATTAGACTTGTTGGAGTTGACACTCCAGAGACCGTTGATCCCAGAAGAGTAGTCGGGTGTTATGGCAAAGAAGCCTCAAATTTTAGCAAGAAAACGCTATCTAATCAAAATGTAAAATTAGAATCAGATGTTTTGTCCGGAGACCGCGATAAATACAAGCGTCTCCTACGCTATGTCTTCTTGGAAGACGGGCAAAATTTTAATCAAGTCTTGATTGAAGATGGCTATGGCCATGAATATACTTACAAAAGCATGCCCTACAAATATCAGGAAATATTCAAAAAATCCGAAATCAACGCCCGCGAAAATTCTCGTGGCCTCTGGGATCCAAGAGCGTGTGATAAAATCAATTAATGACCAAAAACAGACCCTATTTTCTGTGGGATTATAATTTGTCTGAGGATAATGTCAGAGAAATTTTGAGTGGATCTAACCAAACAGATAAAGTTTGGATGTTATCCCGAATTTTGGAAAGCGCCAAGTTTGATGACATTTGAAAGTACACATCGCTTTCCGAAGTAAGGAAAATGATGCCTATTTTAAAACTAAAAAAGCCTATTCGAGAAGTTTGGGAGTATGTTTTATCCGTATGGCGATAAGACATGCAGGGTGATAAAATAGGATTATGCAAAAAGTTTGGGATGTAATCAGTCAGATTTGGACCGCAAAAGATATCCGCAATAAGCTCTTGATGACAGCAGCTCTGCTGTTTGTTTACCGGCTTTTGGCCCATGTCCCGGTAGCCGGGATCGACCGGGTGGCTCTGGCCAATTTATTTTCCGGAAGCCAATTGCTGGGCCTACTGGACATTTTTTCAGGCGGGACCCTCGCTAATTTTTCCCTGATTGCTCTTGGACTTGGCCCATATATCAACGCCTCGATTATTATTCAGCTTCTGACTGTGATTTTTCCTAAATCGGAAGAATTATCCAAAGAAGGGGAATATGGCCGGGAATTGATTAATCAATATACCAGGCTTCTGACTATTCCCATTGCTATCTTGCAGGGTTTTGGTATGTACCTGTTGCTCAAAGGTCAGGCGGTAATTGGTAACTTAAATCCCCTATTATTATTGGCTTTTATTGTCACCATGACGGCCGGAACTATGTTGGCCGTCTGGATAGGAGAGCTGATTACCGAATACGGAATAGGCAATGGCATCTCGCTTTTAATTTTTGCCGGTATCGTTGGCCGGTTACCGGTTACTCTGGGTCAGACATTTGTGACATTTGAGACTCTGAATCCCCTGAATATTCTGGTCTTTGTGGTAGCGGCTTTTGGCCTGATTGCCGCTGTGGTTTTTATGAATGAAGCATCTAGAAATATCACTGTTCATTATGCCAGGCGGGTCAAAGCCGGACAATCCGGAGGCAGCCAGGTCACTCATATCCCTCTTCGTCTCAATCAGGCAGGCGTGATCCCCATTATTTTCGCCATTTCTCTGGTTTTGCTTCCCTCTTTGGCCGCTCAATTTCTGGAAAAAGCCGGTAATGCTCAGGTTTCACTGATTGCCCGCAATGTGGCTTCATTTATGGATCCCAATAAAATTCCCTACAATCTTATATATTTTCTTTTGGTGGTAGCTTTTGCTTTTTTCTATACCACCGTGGTTTTCAATCCCGAGAAAATCTCTGAAGATATGAAAAAATATGGCGGATTTATTCCCGGTATCCGTCCGGGTCCAACGACTGCCCAATATTTGGCGGCTGTTTTGAATAGAATTACCCTGGTCGGAGCAATATTTCTGGGTCTTTTGGCTGTCCTTCCGGCCGTAGCTCAAGCGGTGTTTGCCATTCCGTCATTGTCTCTCGGGGGTACCGGCATTTTGATTGTGGTCTCGGTAGTTTTGGAAACTACCAAATCTTTGCAATCTCAAATGCTTCTAAAAAGTTACGATAGATTCATATGATTGTAATTATTCAGGGTCCACAGGCATGTGGCAAAGGTACCCAGGCGAGACTCCTCGCTGAAAAATACGGTTGGTTGCATTTAGAGATGGGTAAAATATTACGCAGTATCTCCAATTCAGATAATCCGCACGCAGCCAAAATTCATGACACATTAAACTCCGGAGGTTTGGTTCCCGATGAATTAGTCCGGCTTATTTCCTGGGATTATATTAAAAGACACCATGAACAAGGCATGATCTTTGAGGGTTACCCCAGATCACTTGCTCAATACGAACATCTTCAGGATATGCTCAAGAAATTTAACAAACGGATTGATGCTGTGGTCAGTATTAACATTCCCGAGGAAGAAAGTATCAAACGCATGAGCGACAGGCGGACTTGCCAGCGCTGTGG
>CAYITQ010000037.1:0-3756 GCA_964366335.1 uncultured Gammaproteobacteria bacterium | reverse complement strand
GAAATAATGAAAATTGGCGGAGCCAAGTTGGCTTGGGTCCGTGATCAGACAATAAAGCAGATCAAGCCCGGAGTCACAGGCTTAGAAATAAATAGTTTGGCTACCAAGTTGATTGAGGAAGTTGGAGGAACCCCCTCTTTTTCCAAAGTAAAAGGCTACAAATATGCCACCTGTATTAATATCAATGACGGAGTGGTGCACAGTATTCCTACCAGCCAAAAACTAAAATCAGGAGACGTGGTCTCGCTTGACGTTGGTTTATGTTTCAACGGCTTTCATACCGATACGTCAATTTCAATACCGGTGGGAAAAGTTTCAGCCGGCGTGACCAATTTTCTGAACGTCGGAAAATTAGCTGTGAAAAAAGCTATTGATCAAGTCAAGGTTGGTAATCGTATCTGGGATTTGTCCAATGCTATGCAGACGACTGTTGAAAAGGCCGGCCACGGTGTGGTGACAGCTCTGACCGGACACGGGATAGGCAAGTATCTGCATGAAAAACCCGCAATTCCCTGTTTTGTAGCTCAAAAAAGGGAACATACACCCAAAATTGTAGTGGGCATGGTCTTGGCGATTGAAATCATGTACGCTCTCAAGTCCGGTGAGGTCTGTTATAAAAATAAAGACGGTTGGACAATCGTCACGGCAGATGGTAAAATTGCAGGGCTATTTGAGCAGACAGTAGCCGTTACAGACCATGGTCCGCTCATTCTGACACAATAATCCAAAATGAAGGATGCGAATGTAAACTTGATTGAAGGAGTGGTTGTCGAAAGCCTGCCTAATGCCACCTTTAGAATCAAAGTGGGCGAGTCAACTGATCTTTTGGGTTATTTGTCCGGGAGAATGCGGATTCATCACATCAAGCTATTACCCGGGGACAAGGTCAGAGTCGAAGTCTCGATTCACGATGCCACCCGGGGCAGAATAGTCTTTAAATTAAGATAAATTATGAAAGTTCAAGCATCTATAAAAAAACGTTGCCGTAATTGCAAAATAATCAAGCGTCACGGAAACCTGATAGTTATCTGTACCACACCGCGCCACAAACAGCGTCAGGGCTAATATGATTAGACTTTCCGGTGTCGATTTACCCCAAGACAAGCGCATTGATATTGCTCTGACGTATTTATACGGTATTGGCCGGGTCAATGTAGGACCGCTCTTGACTTTGGCAAAAATAGACCCCGCCCGCAGAGCCAAAGATCTGACCCAAGAAGAAATCTCAAGATTACAAAAAATAGTGGATACTATGAAAGTGGAGGGGGATTTGCGAAAAGATATAGCCCAAGGCATCACCCGGTTAAAAGAAATCGGTTCATACCGGGGCTCCCGTCATACTAAAG
The DNA here is from genome assembly GCA_964366335.1 of uncultured Gammaproteobacteria bacterium. Taxonomy (GTDB): domain Bacteria; phylum Patescibacteriota; class Microgenomatia; order CAZETR01; family Amesbacteraceae; genus JACRNA01. The sequence goes on along the minus strand of CAYITQ010000037.1, from coordinate 2,410 downwards.
GCTTGCCTGCCCGAGGCCAACGGACCCGCAGTAATGCCAGAACCAAGCGGGGTAAACGGGTGACTATCGGAGCTCTGAAGAAAGAAGCTCAGTCAAAGGTCGAAGTCGCCAAGAAAGAAGCGGAAAAGAAGGAGGCTAAGAAATAATATGGCCAGCGGCAAAGTCTATGTCACAGCAACATTTAACAACACACTGCTTACGGTGACTGATCAATCGGGCAACGCTATCGCCTGGGGATCAGCTGGCGCTTCAGGATTTAAGGGTGCCCGCAGATCTACTCCATATGCGGCAACTGTGGCGATGGAAGCGGTCGCCCGCAAAGCCATGGCCGCAGGGATTAACGAAGTTGCGGTATTTGTCAAAGGCCCGGGATCCGGCCGTGAAGCTGCACTCCGCGCCATCAAGGCGGTAGGTTTACACATGACCCAAATTGCCGATATCACTCCCATTCCCCACAATGGTGCTAGGCCGAAAAAACGCAGACGTGTTTAACGATAGACATCTTTCCGATGGCGGATTTTTACCACATGAATTTTTTTATCAGGAACATCTACTTCATACACTGCACGGTAATCACCAAGGCGAATTCGATATGTATTGTCTCGGAATTGTAGTTTTTTTGAATTAGGGGGATAAGGATTATTTGCCAACTTCTGTATTTCCATTCCAATTTTTACAACAATTTTATTTGGAAGCCGATCGAGATCTTTTTGGGCCGGTTTGGTGATATAAATTTGCATAATTTTTACCAAAACGTTTTACCATATATTTTTCAAAAGGGATTATACCTGGTTCTTTCAAAGCATTCTTGGTATCCAAACTATCGATATAATCTTCAAGAGTATTTTGGAGGTTGGCATAATAAAGTGCATCCAGAATAACCACTTTAGCATGAGAATTCTGGATCACATAAGTTGGCGTTTGAGTAGCTACCACATTGTTCAAAATATTAGTGGCGTCTTGTCTTAAATCGGTGACCGATACAGTATTCATATACTATTGATTATACTAGTATATTGACTATTGTCAATTGACGACTTCACCCTCTTCAGGTTTTGCTGTTTCCTCTTTTGGAGCCTCTGAAGTCCCTGTCTCCTGTGTTTCCTGTTTTGGTTGTTCGTACATAGCAGAGCCAATCTTTTGCATAGAGTCCATGAGATCCTTGGTTTTGGTTTCCAAATCTTCTTTAGAGCCTGCCTCTAAAATATCTTTTAAGGATTTAATTTTTTCTTCAACCTCGGTTTTTAATTCGGGTTTGATTTTATCGCCCGCATCTTTAACCGCTTTTTCGGCTGTAAAAATCATAGTGTCCGCTTGATTTCTGATTTCTACACGGGCTTTTTTAGCCGCATCTTCTGTCGCAAATTTCTCAGCTTCTTGTTGCATCCGTTTGATTTCGTCTTCAGACAAATTTGTGCTATTGGTGATAGTGATATGCTGTTGTTTATTGGTGGCTTTATCTTTGGCAGTAACTTTTAATATACCTGATGCATCCAGATCAAATGTTACTTCCACTTGGGGAACCCCCCGCGGAGCCGGAGGAATTCCGTCTAAAATAAATTTACCCAAAGTTTTGTTGTCGGCGGCCATCGGTCTCTCACCTTGGAGAACGTGGATTTCGACCGAAGTTTGATTATCAGCCGCAGTCGAAAAAACCTGTGTCTTGGCAGTCGGGATGGTGGTGTTTCTCTCAATGAGAGGGGTTGCGACACTACCCAAAGTTTCGAGTCCCAGTGTCAGCGGTGTGACGTCCAGAAGAACTACATCTTTGACATCTCCCGTCAGCACTCCGCCCTGAATAGCCGCTCCCAAGGCCACCACTTCATCGGGGTTGACCCCGCGGTTTGGTTCTTTGCCAAAAAAATCCTTGACCACCTGGACCACTTTTGGCATACGGGTCATTCCGCCGACCATGACCACCTCATCAATTTTGGAAATGTCTATTTTCGCGTCTTTTAAGCAAGCTTTGACCGGAGCGATGGTTTTTTGAATAAGATCATCGACCAGCGATTCCATTTTGGCGCGGGTCAGCTTGAGATTAAGGTGTAGTGGCTGGCCGTTATTTTGAGTAATATAAGCTTGATTAATTTCTACTTCTACTGCCGATGACAATTCGATTTTGGCTTTTTCGGCCGCATCCTTGACCCGTTGGAGAGCCTGAGCATCTTTTTTTAGATCCAGTGCATTTTCTTTTTTAAACTCATCCACAATCCAATTCATGATGACCTGATCAAAATCATCTCCGCCCAGATGGGTGTCACCATTGGTGGCCTTGACTTCAAAGACTCCGCCTCCCAATTCCAAAACTGAAATATCAAATGTACCTCCACCCAAATCATAAACCGCCACCGTATGGGCATTTTTCTTGTCCAGGCCATAAGCTAAAGCGGCGGCTGTTGGCTCATTTATT
>CAYITQ010000036.1:0-7694 GCA_964366335.1 uncultured Gammaproteobacteria bacterium | reverse complement strand
TCATTATCTAAAATAAGAATGAAAAAACGGTTGATATCAGCAGGTCTGGCAACCCCGAATTTCAGAATAATCAGAAAGCATCAAAATATTGCCAATTTCCGCGGACTTAATTATCCACTTATTGTCAAACCGGCTGGTGAACATGCCAGTGTCGGAATTAGTCAGGATTCAGTGGTAATAGATTACAGGGAAATGGCGGATCAAATAAGATATTTGTTTAAAAAATATAATGAGGAAGTGTTGATCGAAGAATATTTAGATGGAATAGAACTCCATGTGACAATTATTGGTAACAAAAAGCATATCATCCCACTACCTTATGTACAAATAAATTACAAAGGAGAGTTTTCTGACAACTGGAATGTTTTGACTTTTGATGCCAAGTGGGATGATCGGACATGGGAATATTGGGATTCACAATTGGTTTGCCCGGTTGCTATTTCTAAAGTAATTATGACCAGAATAGATAAATTAATTAAATCGGCTTTCAAAATTCTAAATTGTGTAGATATCGTTCGTTTTGATATTCGTCTGGACAACAAGAATAATCCATACATAATCGATCTTAATCTTAATCCCCATCTGGGGTATTTTGACCAAAGTGAATGTTGGTTATCAGCCAAAGCTCTTGATTGGAGTTATGCCGAATTTATCGAAACCTTGGTAGCTATTGCCTACAAAAGACATTACAAAAAATTACCTGACCGGATGCGCGAACGCCAATTTTTATTGGCTCAGCGGGTTTCGTAAAATAGAGTGACAGAAGAGGTGATATCTGTCGAGCCTGGTTGTATTTCTGCTCCACCGCCACCCATCATATCTGCCTTGGCATACATGGGTTGAGGATATACACGAGCTGACCCCTCTTGAATATTGATGATTTTTCCAAGGGTCATGCCAGATAATTTTGCCAATTCATCGGCTTTCTCTTTTGCCTCTTTGATTGCAATAAGCCTTGCTTCGCGGTTTAACTCTTTGAGCTTGTTTTCAGCTACAGTAAATTGTATACCTCCGACTGAATTTGCTCCAAATGATGCGGCTTTGTCTAAAATATTGTTTACCATATCAATATCGCGAACAGTGACAGTTAAACTTACATTGACATTATATCCAACAATTCTATTTGATCCATTGCTGTAATCATAATCCGGATAAACTGAATAGTTAGTAGTCTTAATATCTTTCTCATTTACTCCAAATTCTTTGATGACCTTGGTCAGTCCACTGATCACCGTGTTTGCTTCCGCTTGGGCTAACTTTACGGTGTTTTTCTTGGTAGTCATGCCAAGATTCAAAATTGCTACATCGGGAACAGCGGTTACTTTGCCCTCCCCCGTTACTGAAAACAAATCTGTCTTTTGAGTGACAACTGAAGAAATAGGTAGCCCAGGTCCAAATTTGCCATAGGCATAGACCCCTACCCATACTGCCAAAATAATAAGAAGATATTTTCCAAAGCTAGACATAACTGAAGTATAACACGACTAAACTATTCCGTATATAATATGGCCATGGGTTATATAGTTGAATTGAATACCTTGTTGGGTTTACCAAGCGGTTTTGATACTTCCACTCTGGTAACTGGCAAACAATATTCGATCCTAAAAGACCGGGAAAGAGCGTTTCCACTTCATGTGGCCATGTTGATGGTTGATAGTGACTGGAATTTTTATGGCTATGCAGTTGCTCATCAAATAATAGTATCAGATAAAAAAACTCAAATTAAATTTGAAGTATTGTCACTATTTACAACTGAAGAGAAAACCCTATATAAAAATAAATTCTCCGAAGCAGCTAAACAGACGGGAGAAGTGAAATAATTATGGTCAAAGCAATAACATTTGATTTGGATGGAGTATATTTCACAGCCGAGAGTTTTTCGCGATTTGTAAACAAATTTCCCGATCCGGGAAAAGCCATGCAAACCTTGAAGAAATCCCAAGAGATGGCTAATTTTAAATTGGGAAAAATGACAGAGAATGATTATTGGGACTATGTCAGAAAAGAATTAATAGTCCCCTACTCCAATGAAGAAATATTTACGATGCTACGTGATAGTTATGAAGTAAATCCCTTGGTTCGCGAATTTGAATTAGAAGTAAGATCCCGAGGAATAAAAACTTGTATTTGTACAAATAACTTTGTAACCAGAATCCGAGAACTAGACAAGAAATTTAATTTCTTGAAAGACTTTGATGTCAAAATAATTTCTTGTGAAGTTGGTGTGGCCAAACCCGGTACAGAAATATTTGAAGAACTGGTCCGTCAAGCAGGATGCGAAGCCGGCGAAATAATCTATGCAGACGATAACGAGGGTTCATACAAGAGTGCTTTAGGTGTTGGAATCAAAGCCTTTCTTTACACAGATTTTGAAGACTTCAAAAAGAATTGTCTAAGTGCGTTGGCATAGGGAATTCGTTCTGATGGATCAGAAACACGAACAGGTGAGCCAGAATACAACTTGTCCCCTGCCCATCTGGGAAAAATATGGAAGTGATAATGAAAAGCATGTTGGCCGCTAGCGGGTTCGTTATTTTGTTGAGTAGTTATTCCATCACATTTTCTGATTTCCTTCATGGCAATAGCAACTTGTTTTGCGATTTGAGCTACTCTTGCTGAAACTTCATCTGGTATATCATAAATATTTTCATAATGTGATATTGGAAAAATAATGGCATGTCCGGGATTGGTTTCGATAAATTTGGAACTAATAGCTGCAATAACCAAATTGTCTTTGTAGAAAATATCTGTCTGATTCATCATAGTCTCTTTGCTCTCAATACCAAGGGCGGGTAAGCACAAAACACACTTGTAATCTTTTGGCGCGTGGTTATACATAATTATCAGTTTGTTAGCATCCCACCTCGGAGGTGGGAGATTTTAGATAGACTAAGTTGTCAAATTTGTCGTTGCCGTGGTATTTGACAGTGCCGGAATAGACAAAGCCACATTTTTCTAAGACTCTGATTGACTTGAAATTGTCCGGATGGGTAAAACCGATGATTTGGGTCTTGGGATTTTGTGCACAAACCTGGCGGACCGCAGCCGAAACCAGTCCCGTCTGCGTTCTGAATTTAGAAGGTTGAGCAAAGCTAATTTCCATTGCTTTTATATTGTTTAATCTTTTGGCAAGATTTTTGCTCAGGGGGTAAAGCTGAACAAATCCAGCTATCTGGTTTTGATTGTCGCGAATAGCAAAGACTTGATTATCATCAATCCATTGGCGGATTTCGGCTACATCTTTGAAATGGCCCGGCATTTGTTTTTTTACTTCGGGATCATTATTAATTTCCAAAAGCCTCTGGTAATCATCATTTGTCATTTTCTTTTTCCAAAACCGCAACCGCAGCTACACTATCACCTTTTTCGGAAAATCTCATCAATATTACTCCCTGAGTAGCTCGACCCAAATGGGGAACATTTTTGAGTTCTGTACGGATTACCTGAGCGGATTTGGAAGTAATAATAATTTGGCCAATAGTTTTGTCTACCGTAATACACGAAATTATTTTACCGGTTTTTGCCGTAATTTCTGCGGCCTTGACTCCCTGACCACCCCGCTTTTGCAAAGGCCACTCCCCTATTGCCGTCCTCTTGCCTAAACCAAACTGGGTGACAATCAAAATCTCTTTATCCGATTTCAGAGGAGCTACTTCCATACCCACGACATAATCATTGGCTTTTAATTCTATTCCCCGGACCCCTTGGGTGTCACGGGCAGTTGAGCGGACATCCTCTTCTCTAAACTTTATTGACTTACCTTCATGTGAAACCAAAAGCACATTGTCATCGCCATTGGTCGGACGAACCCATTTTAAGCTATCAGTCTTTTCTAGCTTGATAGAAATTTTTCCAGAGGTCCGGATATTTTCAAATTCGGAAATCTTGGTTTTTTTGACAGTCCCCTTCTCGGTGACCATCAATAAAAACTTGGCTTCATTGTCTTTGCCTTGGGGCAAGACCGCCTGCATTTTTTCATCCTGCTCGATATTTATGATATTGACCATTGCCTGGCCTTTGGCCTGACGGCTGCCCTCGGGCAATTCATAAGCCTTGGTTTTGAAGACCCGGCCTTTGTTGGTAAAAATATAGATATCGTCATGAGTATTGGCTGTCACTATGTGAGAAATCTCATCTTCATCTTTGGTAGTCATACCAGTTACCCCCTTGCCACCTCTTTGCTGGGCGCGGAAGGCTGCCGGTGACTGACGCTTGATATATCCCGTGCTCGTCACGGTAATGACTGTGTCTTCGGATGCAATCAAATCCTCTTCGGAAAATTCACCAACCGGCATTTTGTAGACTTTGGTGCGCCGCCCGTCGCCGAATTTTTCCTTGAGTTTAACTAATTCATCGGTAATTACTTTGAGAATTTTGGCCGGATGAGCCAGCAAATCTTCCAAAAAGTCAATCAATTCCAAAATAGCTTTGTATTCATCCTCAATTTTCTTTCTCTCCAAAGCTGCTAACCGACGTAGCTGCATATCCAAAATGGCAATAGATTGAAGTTCTGACAGAGAAAATCGCTCCATCAAATTCTTTTTGGCTTCGTCTGAATCGCGAGACTGCCGGATAGTTTTGATAACTGCATCCAGATGATCCAGAGCAATTTTCAGACCTTCCAGAATATGTGCGCGGGCCTTGGCAATTTTGAGATCATATTGAGTTCTGCGGATGATAACCAATTGGCGGTGCTTGATATATTCCTGCAATATTTGTCTTAAATTCAAGGTTTGTGGTGTACCATCGACCAGAGCCACAAAGTTTGATGGGAAAGAAGTCTGCAACGCCGTATGTTTGAATAAATTGTTTAAGACCGACTTGGGTTTGGCATCTCGTTTGAGTTCGACTACGACTCGTATCCCGTCTCTGTCTGATTCATCCCGCAGATCTGATATTCCCTCCAACTTCTTTTCGTGATATAAATCAGCAATTCGAACTACCATTTCAGCTTTATTGACTTGATATGGTAGCTCGGTAATTACTATTTGTTGTTTACCCGATTTACCTTCTTCAATTTCAGCCTTGCCCCGCATAATAATCCGGCCCCGGCCGGTATTATAAACTTCGGCAATAGCGCGGACATCATAAATTGCGCCGTGGGTTGGAAAATCCGGACCTTTGACAAACTGCATCAAGTCTTCGACTGTCGATTCCGGTTTTTCTATCAAAAGACAAACAGCATCGACAATTTCGGTCAGATTATGGGGAGGAATTTTGGTGGCCATACCCACAGCAATACCCTCTGAACCCATCAAAAGTAAATTTGGTAGTTTTGCCGGTAAAAAAACCGGTTCCTGAATTGAACCGTCAAAATTAGGAGTGGTATCTACCGTTTCTTTTTCAATATCAACCAGCATTTCCTCGGCAACAGCACTCATCTTGGCTTCGGTGTACCGCATAGCGGCTGGTGAGTCGCCATCAATACTGCCAAAATTGCCCTGACCGTCGATCAAGGGATATCTCATGGAGAATTCCTGAGCCAGGCGGACCATGGCGTCGTAAACCGGAACATCACCATGCGGATGGTATTTACCCAAAACCTCTCCGACTACGGTGGCGCTTTTTTTGTGCTTGCCGGAGGCTTTTAGCCCCATATCATGCATGGCAAACAGAATGCGCCTATGAACCGGCTTTAGTCCGTCACGGACATCAGGCAGGGCGCGGGCAACTATGACACTCATGGCATAGTCCAGAAAGTTCTTCTGCATTTCCGTGGTAATCTCTACGGGTTGAATTTTGCCTAAATTTTTATCTTCCATACAAAACGCCCTCTACGGGGCCTCTTAATATTACAGTTATTATCTATTTGAAGCAAGAGCAAAATTGTGAATGTTTCCAGGGTGAATATTTTGTAAGTCTTCAATATCATCGTTATGTTTGGATACACGGTATGAAAGTATTGTTTGTTCTTCGTGACTCGCCTGTAATTCTCCCATAACTTCATCCATTTTAGTCAAAAATACATCACGGGTAGGAAGAAGTTTAATTTTATTTTCCAGATCTTCAAATCTTTGGTTTGTATGCATTTCAAATGCAACGACTTCGTCTTTGGTTGCAAAGATAGATTTAAGAAGTTTTATATCTTCCTGATTCAATGTAGGTTTTTGTTTGGTCATAGTATTACTTTACAACATAACAATAAGTTGTCAAGCAATGTCCCACCTCTTAGGTGGAACATCTTAATTATTCAGCCTGAGGTGATAATCTACTAGTTTCATGGTTATCTTCTCGGCCAGTTTCAGACTCTTCTCTTCTATATATTCACTTGTGTCTAAATCATTGTGGCGGTGTCTCATTACGCGCATGGGGTGGTTTTTTCTGTATGGGCCACGATATACTAATATGTTGTAAAGTTTTTCTAACCATGACTTCTTGTCTATATCCATTAGGTAGGCTAGATCTTCTTTAGGTATTAAATTAAAAGAGATTGCAGTTTTGCCCCTTTTAACAAATGGGATATGATCTTCCACTAGTAATGGAGGTAGGTTAAAAGAAAGATATCGCAGTCCTAGTTTATGAATTTGCTTTAACACAATGTTTACATATTGATCAGGGGAAGATTCTTTGATTTTAGGACTGATGGTCACACACTCTCCCATCCCAACACCGTCTAAATTAAATACAAAAGATGTTTTTAATAGATCTGAATTCTCTACAAAATAACTAGAACCGTCTAATATTGCTAACCCATCCTCAAGATCGAAGAATATTATCTTGATACCAGCTCTTTTGTTTAGATTATTCTTTTTTAAATTTTCAGCGATTTTGAGTAAAACTGATACACCGCTTGCATTATCGTTGGCTCCTGGAGAGGAAAAGTATTTATTAACGTGAGCAGTTAGTAAAATTTCCTTATTACTCGAACCACAATATTCGGTTACGATTACATTTTCGCCCTTTAAAAGCTTATGTCTAAAAGGCTGAGTGACAAAATCGACTTCTAATTCACTTAGCGTTCTCTTGACATAACTGACCCTGCCTTCGTTACTCTTCTTTTCGAGTTCTCTTATATAACTAATTGTCTTTGGCATTTACACTAAAAAGGGGGCTAAAAGGAGGGCGACGATGTTGATTATTTTGATCATGGGATTGATGGCGGGCCCAGCTGTATCTTTGAGCGGATCACCGACAGTGTCCCCTACAACCGCGGCTTTGTGAGTATCACTGCCCTTACCCCCAAAATGCCCATCCTCAATATATTTCTTGGCATTGTCCCAAGCCCCCCCGGTATTGCACATAAAGAAAGCCAAAAGCAATCCGGAAATAATTACACCCGAAAGCATACCTCCCAAAGCTTCCGCTCCCAACAAAAGTCCAATCACAATTGGTGACGAGACGGTAATAATTGCGGGTACAAGAAGCTCTCTCTGGGCAGCCGCAGTAGAAATAGCTACACAGCGGGCATAATCGGGTTTGGCAGTACCGGCCATTATGCCTTTGATAGATTTCCACTGCCTACGGACTTCATTAATTAAATCAGTGGCTGCCCGTCCCACAGATCCGATCAAACGACTGCTGAAAATAAACGGGATGGTAGCTCCAAGCAAAGCCCCGACAAATATTTTGGGTGATGCTATGTTGATAGTTGTCAATCCGGTGATTTCAAAAAAGGTGGCAAACAAAGACGAGGCTGCGACAGATCGGAAGAGCGTCGTGTAGGGAAAGATTGTAGATCTCGGTGGTCGACGTAT
>CAYITQ010000035.1:0-7872 GCA_964366335.1 uncultured Gammaproteobacteria bacterium | reverse complement strand
CTTGATGGTTTGAGAATTCAAGCCCACATTAAAAAATTCGAAATTCGAAATTCGAAATTCGAAATTAAATTATTTAGTAGAGGGTTGGAAGATGTGACACACATGTACCCGGATATTTGTGAAGGATTGCAAAAGCAAATAAAACATGAATGCATTGTGGAGGGGGAGATGATTGCTTTGGATAAAAACGGCAAATTCCTGTCCTTTCAGGAAACGGTGGTGCGAAAAAGAAAATATGATATTGGTGATATGGCTAAAAAAGTACCCCTTTCTATATATCTGTTTGACGTGCTTATGATAGACGGAAAAAATGTGATGCGTGAGACGAATGAAGAACGGAGAAATATATTAGAGAGTATCACCCCCCTTAATTCCATTGTTAAAATCATGCCAAGAACTATTGCCAATAGTACAAAGGACATAGAAATGTTTTTTGAGATAGCCATCAGAGACGGGACTGAGGGGATAATTGCCAAGAAGCTGGATGGAGAATATGCGGCTGGAGCCCGTGATTTCTCCTGGATTAAATATAAAGAAAGCTACGATCAGTCTACAATGGCTGACACCCTGGATGTAGTAGTCATGGGCTATGACGAGGGGCAAGGAAAAAGATCCAAATTTGGGATAGGGGATTTTCTGGCGGGAGTTTATGATCCGGTATCTGAAAAATATTTTACTGTGGCCAAAGTGGGGACGGGATTGACTGACATCGAGTGGAAAGAAATGAAACTCAAATGTCAAATGTCAAATATCAAATCAAAGCCTGAAAACTATAATATACAAAACCAAATGAAGTGCGACTATTGGGTAGAACCCAAAATAGTAGTTGAGTTATTGGCTGATGAAATTACCAAGTCTCCGATGCATACCAGTGGCTATGCCTTGCGTTTTCCGAGACTGGTATCATGGCGGGAAAAACTCCCTACTGATGTTACCTCTACCAAAGAGCTGGAAAAAATGTTTAAATTACAAAAGACTGGCGGTGATTAGAATGGCAGTAAAATTAAATAATTCATCTACAAGCTTGGCTCCAAATGTGGCGAGCGCCCTGTGCTATATTCCCATGATTGGCTGGATAGCCTCGATAGTCTTGTTGTTAATCGAGAAAAATACCGATGTCAAATGGAATGCGGCCCAATCGATATTATTATCATTGGTTCTCTGGGGAGTGGGCTTACTCTTGGGTTTGACAATAGTTCTTGCTCTATTGGTACCTTTGGTCATGGTCGCTGGGCTGGTCTTAAATCTGATTTTGGCCGTCAAGACTTATCAGGGGGCAACTATAAAATTACCGGTTTTGTCAGTTTGGGTGGATAAAGTCCTAAAAAAAGTTTAATAACTCTCCCCGGCTGTGGCCACCCCTCTCTTAATTCAAGAGAGGGGGCGGAGGTGAGTTATAATAAATAGATGAAAGTAATTTTGGGATTGGGAAATCCCGGTGTTGAGTATGCGAATACCCGTCATAATGCCGGGATTATGTTGGTTGATGTGCTAAGTGCTAAGTGCCAAGGGCTAAGTAGTTACGGCTGGCGAAGAGAAAAAAATAAAATGGTTTTCAAAACTAACGATTTTACTTTGATAAAGACGGCCAATGTATTTATGAATGAGTCGGGGTACCTCACCCTTAATCCCTCTCCTAATCTAGGAGAGGGACAAAACTTTTTCGTTGCCCATGACGATCTTGATTTAAGATTAGGTCATTATAAAATTCAAAAGGGAGTAGGACCAAAATTACATAATGGCATAGAGTCAGTGGAAAAAGCACTCAAAACTAAAGATTTTTGGAGGATTAGAATAGGAATTGATAATAGAATAACTCCAGTTGACGGCGAAACCTATGTCTTACAAAGATTTTCACCTGAGGAAAGGAAAATATTGGATAGCGTTTTGGAAAATATTGTTAAAGCCGTCATGCCATAGGCATACAATTGGCATACGGTGGGCATACCATCGTATGACTATGAATGACTATCGTATGACCATTGTATGACAACCGAATAATGCAATCACTTGGATCAATATTAAAAACAAAAACGGTAGCCAAAGATAAATATGTCAGCCGTGAGTTTCAGGATTATGGGGTACGGCTGGCCGAAGATCTGGGAGATCTAAAACACAAATCCCTGTATATCAAATTGGCCAAAACCGTGGACCGCAATATTTTGGAACAATGCAAGAGATTTGTGATTGATAGCAATGCCGACAGCAAAGGGGCTTTGTTTATGTGGAAGATGAAACAGATAAAGAAATAGTCATACAATCGTCATACGGTTGGCATGCAATTGGCATACAGTTGAAGAAAGCAGGCGCGAAAACCGCGCCCCTACAGATAAATTAGGTTAATGTCCAAATTGAAAATCTTTAGTGTGTAATGTTTGGTCTTTAATTGGTGAGCCGTGGTGGTTGGGTTTTTTCCCGTTCAGATGATCATGAAAACCTCGTCCATTTCTGTAGTTTTGTATACGTGTACTAAGATTCTGTAGTTGTATAAGCATATTTTTCTCATTTTGTCGATTTAATTTGTTTGAATTTAATATGTCAAATAGAAAGATTGCTTGTCTGGTCATAGCAGCTCTTTCTGCCCATGTAGAATATGTGGGCAATGATAATCTAGTTTGTTCGACATGTGTCCATTCATGAACAATCTCGCTTGCATAATAGACCGATAGAAAAAATGGAGACCATTCTTTGTGGCTTGAATAATCAGTGCATAAAAATCGGGGATGCATTACGTCTGGACACATGTTTGGTTGAACACCAATGTGCTTTTTATAACGTGTTCCTGCCAGTGTCTTTTCTATCCCGAAACGACCCAATAGCTCGTGAGAAAAAGTGGGCTTTTTGAAGCCTTGGTACTCAAAACTTTCAAAATCATACTTTCCATTTACAAGAATGTTCATCTGTCGAAATGTATTCGAAGGATAAAGTGAGTCTAAAAGTAAGAATGCTCGTGCAATTGTCATGACGGTAAATTGGGGACCAACAATATATTGATCGGGAAAGTCGGGAGGCTTAGCGACAATGGACGTATCTAATATGTTGGGATCACTATCCCGATATGCATAAACCAAAATACCCCACCCACTTGTCATGGGATTTTTACCTTGGAAGTCCAATGGGCGGAAATAATTGCCTCTTTCGTTAATCATAATACTGCAATTATACTACAGGATAACTGATATTTAGAAGAATGAACTGGTTAGATCAGAACAAGTCAGGTGGGGTTTGGGTTATAATAAAGTAGTGAAGAAAGTGACTGCTAAAAAATTGAGGAAAATGGGAATCAAGGAGGTGCTAATACCTGGATTATTGATGGCCAGTGTCTTGGGGTTTTCTCTAACTAAGATTGGAATAAATATTTATAAAAATAAAACATTATTTCCCACAAGCGCCGTAGTCCAGACGGTGATTGATGGCGATACATTGGAAACAAAGAACGGAGTGAGAATAAGACTCATTGGAATAAATGCTCCCGATAGGGGTGATATGGGATATGGGGGAGCTAAGGAAAAATTGGGGGAGCTAATCAACAACCAAAAAATCTGGCTGGAATATGACCGGTATCAAGATGATCAAAACGGTAGGATACTAGCTTGGGTTTGGATAAATTGTGAAGCCAGTCCCAAATTTAGCCCGAGCGATTATATGCATCTGACATATAACCAGTCCAAACCCGGACTTATGGATAATCCCGATGGCTGTAAAAAAGGAAAACTGGTTCAGGAAGAATTAATTAAATCCGGCCATGCCGTAATAAATGTCTACAAGGACCGGGGCGAGTTGAAGTATATTAAAAGAATTACCCCAAAGTAGTATACTTAAACAATGGCATTGATCATAAATTATTTATTGATTTTGGTCGGTCTGGCTCTGGGCTGGGTAACGCTCTCCATTGAAAAAGTATTTTATATCTGCCAAAACCCACACGAGCTGCATTGTGTTCGTTTCGCTTCTAAATTACTTAATCGAAATTTCAAAGAAGCCTGGCAGATGCTCAAAGAGACTCAGGTTGGTGATAATAGCCCGGTCAGAAACATTTTGACTGCGGGGATTTTGGGAATTTTGGGAATTTGGGGAATTTTAAGCCTGGGAAATAAATTTGCCCCTGCCCTAGTCGTGGGACTCTATGCCAGAATGATTTGGTTGTTGTGGACAGATAAAGCCTGGCAAAAATGGTATTGGCTTTTTGCCCGCGAATTTGAAATAAAGGAACACCAGATAATCCGCTATATATTAAGCTTTATCTTAGTCTTGCAATTGTGGTTGCTTGTGAGATAATTTTCAAACTATGGCAGTTATAAATTTAACCAAAGCGGATTTTGATGAAAAAATAAAAACAGGAATAACTCTGGTAGACTTTTGGGCCACCTGGTGTGGACCATGTAGAGCGGCTGCCCCAGTAATTGAGGAAATATCTGTCGAATATGCAGGAAAGATAACGGTTGGTAAAGTGGATGTCGATGCCGAAGGATCACTGTCTCAAAAATATGGTGTCATGAGTATTCCAACAATAATTTTGTTTAAAGATGGAGTAGAGGTGGGGAGACAGGTGGGATTTTCCGGGAAACAAGGATACCTAGATTTGCTTAAAAAAGTCATGCAGTAGGCATACGATTGGCATACAGTAGGCACACAATTGTCATATAATTGACCTATGAATATACAATTAACAGAAGATGAGAAAAAATTAGTCGAGTATTCGAAAGAAGCAATTGTTAAATATAACAAAATTCGGCATGCAAAAAATGGTATAGATACTTTGTATGCTTTTTTAGTTTCAGAAAGTGGAAAAATTTATGACGGTGCAGCCTTTGAGCCCAACCTAAGTCATGCGTCATTTTGTGGCGAAAGGCACGCAATTTCAAACATGGTGTTACAAGAATCATACAACACCAAAATAAAAAGCATAGTTGTTGCCGATCCGGTTCCAGATGTACAACCAAAGGGAACGCCCCCTTGCGGGACTTGTAGGCATCTTATTTGGTCATTTGGTTCTCCAGATACTTCTGTTATCCTTATGCAATACATTCAGGGAAAAATCGGTTGGACCTTTCCTAGGTTGGAAAAATTTAAGATTTCTGATTTTTATCCTTTTCCATATGAACCAAAAGATGGGCTTTGGGATAATTGGGAACCAAAATAAAATCTTTTAAACAAAAACAATGAATGACTATTGTATGCCAATTGTATGACTATGAATGACAAAGCTATTTACGACGTTATCATTATTGGTTCAGGGCCGGCGGGGCTAACGGCTGGGATTTATACCGCCCGGGCAAACCTGAAAACTCTGTGTATTGCAGGTAATGTCTGGGGTGGGCAACTAATGCAAACGACACTTGTGGAAAACTATCCCGGTTTTCCTGATGGAATACAGGGACCGGATCTAATGCAGGCCATGCGCAAGCAAGCAGAGAAAATGGGGGTGGAATTTGTAGATAAGAATGTAGAAAAAGTTAATATCTCAAATCTCACAGTCGACCAATATTCAGCAAGAGCAATTATTGTTGCCACTGGCGCTGAATTTAAATGGTTGGGACTTCCCAATGAACAAAAATTAATTGGGCGGGGGGTGTCTGCCTGTGCCACTTGTGACGCTGCTTTTTTCAAAGACAAAAAAGTAGTAGTTGTCGGTGGAGGAGATGCAGCCATGGAAGAAGCACTTTATTTGACCAAGTTTGCTAGTTCATTGTTAATAGTTCATAGAAGAGACCAATTTAGAGCAAGTAAAGTAATGCAAGATAAAATCCTAACTAATCCTAAAATAAAAATTATGTGGAATACAGAAGTAAAAGATGTTTTGGGAGAAAGTAAAGTTGAAGGGGTAATGACAACTAATGGAAAGATAGATTGCGATGGAGTATTTGTAGCGATTGGACATACACCTGCGACCAAGATTTTTGAGGGACAAATTGAATTAGATGCCAGAGGCTATGCCAAAAAAGAACAAGAAGCCAAAGGAATTTTCATAGCTGGAGATGTTCATGACCATAAATATCGTCAAGCAATAACTGCCGCGGGGTATGGCTGTGAAGCGGCCCTTGACGCGGAGCGTTTTTTATCAGACAATACATAACATGGCAGTTAAGAAAGTAGTAAAACGAATAAAGAAAGTAGAAGTGGTTCCGGAGATGGTAATGCCGGTGGTTGCCCAAAAAAGTCTGATGGAAAAAGCCGCCCCCCTAATGGTGACAGTAATTGTAATTATGGCTTTTGGCCTTGGGATGATGTGGAACAAATTGCAAAGCGGTGGCGGGGGTGGGAAGGCTCAATCGTTTGATGCTAAGCTGGCAAGCCTGGCTAAAGAAACGGGACTTAATGTAAGCAAATTCAAAAAATGTATGCAGACAGGCAAAAAATCAGTAGTTGATGCCGATTCCGCTCAAGGAGCCCAAGCCGGAGTCAATGGCACGCCGGCTTTCTTTATAAACGGCCGCTTAATTCCCGGAGCCGTACCTTTTGACGAATTCAAAAAAATCTTGGATGAAGAAATCAATGGCGGTCAAAATAAGCCCACCGAAAAGCGGGTGAATGTCGAAGTGGGTAGCGCCTCCACCAAAGGGAAGGTGGGTTCTCCTATTACAATGATAGAATTTTCGGATTTTCAGTGTCCATATTGTAGCCGGGCTTTGCCGACTGTCAATCAGGTCCTGAGTGAATATGGAGACAAGATTCTATTTGCCTATAAACATTTTCCTTTAACCCAGATTCATCCCTTGGCTCAAAAAGCCGCTGAAGCTTCCGAATGTGCCCGTGATCAGGGTAAATTCTGGGAATTTCATGACAAACTTTTTGCCACTCAAGCTGAGTGGAGCGTATTACAGTGAAATTAAACGCCAAGCAACTTCGAGTTACCCCGCCAACTCCAGAACAATTGTCAAAAATTAAGCGCAGGCCAATATATATTGTCCTGGATAATGTTTTGGATACATATAATATTGGCTCGATATTTAGATTGGCAGATGCCATAGCAGCTAAAGAAATTATTTTATGCGGGCAGACCGAAACGCCTCCAAATTCCAGAATTCATAAAGCAGCCGTTGGTACCGAAACTTGGATACCGTGGAGATATTTTGCCGATGCAAAGAGCGCAATATCAAATCTCAAATCCCAAATTCCAAATCTCAAAGTTGTTGCGATAGAACAAGATCCGAGAGCGGTTTTATATAACTCACCCCTGCACCCCTCTCTTAATTTAAGAGAGGGGACTCCAATTGCCATAATAGTAGGTCATGAGACAGTGGGAATTTCACAAGCTGTACTAGATATGGCGGATATAATTGTAGAAATTCCGATGGAAGGGATAAACAAAAGCTTAAATGTGCATGTAGCCGCAAGTATAGTCCTTTACAAACTCATTTCTTTTGTGTAGAATCACACTACTTTCAGGAAAGGAAGGCTCTTTGAAAAGTGAGTTTGAGTGTAATTTAATTGTCAATTCGCCATTTTTTGCACTTCGATTTTACTCAGTGCAATACTGAGCTGAGTCGAATGTATTGTAATTCAAAAAGTGGTAGGAATTTTTTTGAGAGTTTGATCCTGGCTCAGGATGAACGCTGGCGGTGTGCCTTAAGCATGCAAGTGGAATGCCGATGATCCCGCAAGGGGCTATCGGCATCGCGGACGGGTGAGTAATGCATAGGAATCTACCCTTTGGCGGGGAATAATGGTCCGAAAGGATCACTAATACCGCATAATATCGCAAGATGAAAGGCCTTAACGGGTCACCGAAGGAGGAGCCTATGTCCTATCAGCTAGTTGGTGGGGTAAGAGCCTACCAAGGCTACGACGGGTAGCTGGATTGAGAGATCGGTCAGCCACAATAGCACTGAGACACGGGCTATACACCTACGGGTGGCAGCAACTGGGAAT
>CAYITQ010000034.1:0-8036 GCA_964366335.1 uncultured Gammaproteobacteria bacterium | reverse complement strand
GGAGGAGTAATTATGGGTAGACACAAATTTGTTAATTTTAATGGAGGCACTCAAGCTGATTGGCCAATCGCAGATGGATTACATATTGTATTGACTCACCAAGAATACCTAGAAACAAAACACCCAAATATTAAATTGGCCAGAACTCCGCAAGAAGCGATTAATATTGCAGAACAAGCAGGATTAAAAGAGGTGGTGGTTTGTGGTGGTAGTCAAGCATTTGGGATGTTTATGAAGGAAAAACTGGTAGACGAGATTTGCCTAGATATTGAACCGCTAATGTTTGGTCGCGGAATGCAATTCTTTGATGCTGGAGATTTTGAAATTGATTTGGAACTGTTGGATATAAAAAAGCTTAATAAAAATACAATTCAGCTTTATTATAAATGTATAAAAGTGTAAGAGTGTAAAGGTGTAATATATAAATATGGACAAGAGCATATTGACAATATGTACATATTGTACTAATATTAAATTATGACTCATGTAGTATCAATAAGCGATTTTAGACAGGACATGTCCTATTATATAGGACTGGTTTCGCGTGGAGACACGGTAGTCTTGAAAGACAGTAAGAAAAATGAGGAGATTCTCCAGATGACCAAAACCCGCAAATGGGATCCTATAGCATATCGCGCTATGCTTAAGAAAATCTCTGCCAATCCTATTACCGCCAAAGATCATCCTGAGTGGGCTACGCTTTCCAAAGTTAATAAATGGCTCCGGGAGACTCGTAAAAACTCAAATCGAGACTTTGGCTATATCAAATAATATGTATCTGCTTGATACCGATATCTTGATTTGGATGATCCGGGGGAACAGTAAAGTCGTTCGTTTTTTGGAGGGTTTAGCCACAAACCAGAAAACTTTTGTATCTACAGTCAGTATCGCCGAAGTGTACAAAAATATATTTCCTTCAGAAATCATAAAATCCGACGAATGTATCTATCACAATGGAATTATTCCACTCGACGATTATATGGCCAAGCAATCCGGTCTATATTGGCGAGACTACAATAAGAAACTAGCGGGCTTGAGTATTACTGATTGTATGATAGCAGCAACGGCCAGGCTGGAGAACTTAATTTTACTGACTTCAAACTCTCGTCATTTTCCCATGACTGACATCAAAGTCCAAAATCCGCTAAAATAAAATTATGGTTGACAAATCAAATACACCAGATGAAATTGTGGATGTGGTGAATGAGAAAGATGAAGTGGTTGGCCAAAGTACAAAGGGAGTGGTAAATTCTGATCCTAGTTTTGTTCACCGCGAGATTGGAGTATTAATATATAATTCCCAAGGTAAAATTTTGATTCAACAAAGAAGTGCCAAAAAAACCATGTATCCTTTATGGTGGATAATGAGCGTAGCTGGACACGTAAAGTCTGGTCAAACTTACGAACAAACTGCTCATATGGAACTTCAGGAAGAATTGGGATTCGACACAAATTTGGTTTTTTATCACAAAGAAAAATTAAGTTATCCAGATGAAACACATTTTGCGTCAGGGTTTTTGGGTAAGATTCCTGACGGGATAACAATAAAAGTAGATCCTACCGAAATTGAAGATGTTCGCTTTGTAAGCGAACATGAACTGGAGGGAATGGTTAAAAAGGGAGATAAGATAGACCAGTATTCTCTGAAAGATTTCAGGAAGTTTTTTGGGGGAGAATTTGATAAACTCAAGCTATGACCGATATGATTTTGGTTTATGTGACTTGTAAAAGCGTGGAGCAGGCCAAGAAATTCGGCCGGCATTTATTGAAAAAAAGATTATGTGGCTGCGTCAATATTTTTCCCAATGTGAACCCCCATGTTTTGGTGGCCGCCCATTGAAAGTAAATATGAAGCTCTAGAAAAAGAAATCATCAAAATTCACACCTACGACACACCCTGTATAATTGTTATTCCCACTACCCACGTTGCCAAAAAATATTACGATTGGATTAAGGGGGAGTTGGAGTAACACAACCAAGCGCAAGCTGAGCCGAAGGCGGATTTGTCGAAGGGTAATTAGGGAGATTGGGGTGCCGATGGAGTAGCTGGGGCTTCGGGGGCCAGAGCATCAGAGACCTGAATTGGGGGAACAATCTTGGGTTGGGGTAGGGAATTCTCCGGTGTAGTCAGTTGGGAGGGAGCCTTGACAGCCTGAGGTTCTTCTTTGGTGATCACCTTTTTGCGTAATTCATCTATTTCTGCCGAGGTTTTGGTATAGTCTTGGGAATTTTTGTCTACGAGACTTAGGACTTGCTCAAGGCTGGCCAAAGCTCTATCAAATTGTCCTTTCTCCCGGAAGGCGGCCGCCAAATTATAGTGAGCATTGGCCAAATCGGGCTTGAGATCAACTGCCGTCTGAAACAGACGGACGGCTTCATCATAATTTTTCTGGGCAAAGAATACTCCACCCAAAGCAATCCGCAGATTAGGATTGATGGGATCAAGTCCTACGGCTTGTTGGTATGACGCCGTGGTCCAAGCATCCGCCCCTTGGGCAAAGTTTAAGAGATTTCTGTAAATAGAAGCCAAATTCTCGACATTGGTTACCTTGGTAGGATTGAGAGCGACGGCATTTTTGGCCTCTCTGATGGCCTGTTGCACGAGCTGAGTGACAGTTTCCCGGTCAGCGTCAGAGAGGTTTTTATTACTGGCCAAGGTATTAGCAATTAACATATTAGTTTGAGAATAAGCGACCCTATAGGTATCACGGTAAGGATTTGTTTTAATCGTCGCAATCAAAGTATCATAGGTCTTTTTACCATCGTTGGCTCCCGCTGCTACCAGTGAATTTTGAAACATTACTTCCGCGGCAAACGCCCGCCCGACCAAATAACCGGTAGGAATAACAGTGGCAAAAATAATAGCGGCCAAAATCCAAGGTAAGATGGGAAAACTTCCGGAAGTTGTCGCGGCGACGATATCTAAAGTGGATTCAGAAACGGTGGATATTCCGGCGTGTTTGTGAGAAAGAATAAGAACGGAAGCTAAAATAAACATAAGCGACATAGTAAGAATGGTTAAGGGAGTAAACAATTGGATTAAAATCAAAAACAACAGAGCCCCGCTCACGGCAATAGATAAATTATCTTTGGTCCGGAATGAATGGCCGATCATTACGGACAATTTTCCAACCCACAATAAATAGATGGCCAATCCCACAAATCCGGTCAGAGTCAATACCTGTAAATATTGGTTACTACTTGAAGTAAAGCGGACTGCCCAATTTGGACTCAGATTATATCTGATGGGGCGAAACTGAGTAAAATCAGACAGAAAGCTTCCCGGACCCGATCCCAAGAAGGGTGAAGTTTTGAGGACTTCCAGGGCGATGGCCCAACCAGTTGAATGAGATAAGAGCGTGGGCCGGTTTTGAGAATTGGGTGAAAAAATTATATAAGATATAAGTCCGGTTGCAATAACGCCTATAAATATAAGTCCGGCTGTCAACAACCCCACAAGATTGGTAGATTTGGACCGGGCCAAGAGAATAATGGCCAAGATTAAAGATGTGCCCAAAAAGGTCAAAGTATCCAAAGCGGTCCCGGTTGGGGACCAAATTACTGATTTGGCTAAGACGGTCATGTTGGGAAGGATTTTCTGGATAAAACCTGATCCCCAGAGGATAGATGAAACGGCTACCAATCCGGCTGATGTCAAAAGACAAGAAATCAACGCGGAAAGTTCTTTTTTGGATTTAACCAAATTGCTAATAGAAA
Organism: uncultured Gammaproteobacteria bacterium; assembly: GCA_964366335.1. Lineage (GTDB taxonomy): Bacteria > Patescibacteriota > Microgenomatia > CAZETR01 > Amesbacteraceae > JACRNA01. Next base: position 4,319 of record CAYITQ010000034.1, on the reverse strand, counting down.
AAAATATGAGGATCGAGGCAATAATCGTACCGGTCTGGGCTGGGTCAAGCAAGGCTTCAACTTTATTTGGACTGCGGATGACAGTAGACAGTAATGTTGAGACGACGATGCCAAGACTAGGAAGACCCAAAGGGGAACGCAACAATTTGACTTGTTTGGCAATTATCCAGTGAATTCCCAAAATGATTAGTAGAACCAGCGAGAAGCCAATTAACAAGACTTGCTTATTAAAATCATAAAAATCAGAAGTAATGGGCAAAAACCACAGAGGGAGCAAAAAAGTAAACATACAAGCAAGTACTACTCCTACCTTTTGAACAATATCCTCATGTTTCATGATACAATTAAAGATGATATAAGATATACTGTCAAGTAGTATTTAATGAGGACTGTACCTTGTATATTATGTTTGTACCCATATGGATAAAAAATTAAATTCTCAGCAACTGAAAGCAGTCAAGCACAAATCGGGACCGCTACTGGTTATCGCTGGCGCAGGCACTGGTAAAACCACGGTAATCACCGAAAGAATAAAATATATATTGGCCCAAAAATTGGCAAAGCCAGATGAAATCCTTGCTCTGACATTCACCGAAAAGGCGGCAACTGAAATGCAGGACCGCTTGGACGAGGTCATGCCACTTGGGTACTCCAAAATGTTTATTGGGACTTTTCACTCTTTTTGTGAACAGTTTTTGAGAGATGAGGGAATAAATATTGGTTTGGATTATGAATTTGATTTATTGACCGAGGTGGACGCAGTGGCTTTGTTTAAGAAAAATATTTATAAGTTTAAACTGGAATATTACCGTCCTCTAGGCAATCCCCATAAGTTTATTGAAGCAATTTTAAAGCATTTTTCCAGACTAAAAGATGAAGATGTGTCATCTGAAGAATATCTAAACTTTGTCAAAGAGCCAAACGATACTGAATTGGCAAATTTGTATAAACAGTGGGAACAGGTAAAGGCTGATAATTCGGTTATGGAATTTGCCGACCTTATTTACTATACATTGAAAATTCTATGTGATAGGCCAAAGATTGCAGAAAGATATCAACAAAAATTTAAATATATTTTGGTGGACGAATATCAGGATACCAACTATGCCCAGAATCAGATACTGCAGACCTTGGCCCACAAACACCAAAATATCACCGTCGTGGCCGACGACGACCAAGCCGTCTATAGGTTCCGCGGCGCAGCTGTGGGCAATGTTCTTTCTTTTTTTGAAACTTACAAAAAGGCCAAGACTATAGTCCTGACTCAAAATTACAGAAGCGGGCAGAAAATTTTGGATGCTGCCTACAAATTAATATCAAATAATAATCCAGACAGATTAGAAATCAAGGCAAATATAGACAAAAAGTTAATTGCATTGATCGACAAACCTGAAGGCAAAGTACTATTTCAGAAATTTGCCAGGGGAGAAGATGAGGCAGATTGGGTTGCCAGTCAAATTATAACAAACAATTTCAAAGACTATGCGATTCTGGTCAGATCAAATTCTCAGGCCGAGCCATTTGTTAAAGCGCTTGAACGGGCAGGAATTCCGGTCCAGTTTTTGGGTCCTGCCCAGCTTTTTGTCCAGCCGGAGATTAAAAACCTGATTGCAATTCTACGGACCATAGATAACCCCGACGACGATATATCGTTGTATCGGGTACTGGCGATGGATATCTGGCAGATTGACAAAAACCATTTAGCCAACTTGTTTTCCAAGACCCGGCATACCGGAAAGACCTTGTTTGAAATATGTAGCGAAACGGAGACTCCAGCAATTGATTTTATAAAATCAGCACTTATTAAGTCACAAAACAATTCTGCCGGCCAAATACTTTATGATTTCTTAGTAGAGACTAAAATATTAACGACAATTGAAGATGACACAAAAGCCAAAAATATAGCAAGATTTTTTAAAAGAATAAAAAGTTTTGAAGATAGCCGCGATGCATCAGTCAGAACTGTGGTTGATTGGATAGATCTGAATATGCAGATGGGTGAGTCCCCCCAGGCCAGTGTAGATTCTGATTGGCGGCAAAATGATTGCGTCAATATTCTGACAGTTCACTCAGCCAAGGGTTTGGAATTTGAGACAGTCTTTATGACAAACTTGGTTATGGATAGATTCCCTTCCCGAAACAGGTCTGAGCAATTGCCAATTCCCATTGAATTAATCAAAGAAAAACTTCCCGAATTAGACTTTCATCTCCAAGAAGAACGCCGGCTGTTTTATGTGGGTATGACTAGGGCAAAATCAAAATTATGTTTAACGGCCTCTGACTATTATGGTGAAACCAAACGAGCCAAAAAAATCTCACTTTTTGTAAGTGAGACGGGAGCAGAAAGTGCTAAGGACCAAGTGCAAAGTGCTAAGTGGTTACCTAGCCCTCAGCCCCTAGCACCTAGCACCATAAAAATTAATACTCTTTCATATAGTCACATCGCTTCTTTCAATGAATGTCCTGCGCATTATAGAGCCAAATATATCTTGGGAATTCCTGAACCAGCCACGGCCATGACCACTCTCGGAACTGCAGTTCACAAAGCTCTGAATAGTGATAATCCGCTGGAGACTTACCGCAAAACATGGAAAGATGTGGGATTTCTAGATCCGGTTCAACGCAAGAAAACCAAACAATTCGGGGAAGATCTACTCATTAAATATTTGTCTGACGAAAAATATTCCAAACATCCATCTAAATTTACCGAGCACCAGTTTTCAATTTCTATTACCAACGATCTAAAAATAACTGGCCGGATGGACAGGATAGACGTTTGGGACGACGGAACAGTAGAAATAATTGACTATAAGACAGGTAAGTCTGCAGAGCAAAAAGATGTGGATAAAAATCTCCAACTGTCCTTTTATGCTCTGGCGGCCGAAGCTCTAAATCTTGGGTCCAAAATAAAATTAACTTTGTATTTTCTGCAAACAGGGGAAGCGATATCGACGTTCCGTACTCCAGAACAGCTAGATAAGGCCCGAGCTGAAATTATCAAAATCCGCGACGAAATCCAAAACAGCGACTTCTCTTGTACCGGCTTCTACTGCTCCTCCTGCGCCTTTAAAATGTTGTGTGACAGGGTATAATATAGATATGAATAAAAAAGTTTTAGATTACCCTGTCATAATTAGATCCGATCGTCGCACAGGCACTAACACAAAATGCTATAGTGCCTACTGCCCGATGCTGGAAGTGTACGCCGATGGAGATACTGTGGAAGATGCTCTAAACGATATAAAAAAATCTATGGAAGTGGTGGTTGAAATCAATAAATCGTATGAGTACGCCTGTTGAACGTCACACAAAAGAAGTCATTTCTAAAGCACAAAAACTAGCAGCGTTAGTTCCAGATTATGGCGTGTTTATAACAGTGGAAAAATTATATGAAGCCAAACAAAAAAGAAGACTAGATCCCACTCGATCTTTAGTCCTATCAATTCTGGCTACTAGGTTGGCGGATCAATTAAAATAATTAAAACCACTTTGTAATGCTACCAGGAAACGAGATTTCAAAGCCGCCAAAAGACTTTTTGAAGTGAGAGAAGCCAAGCCAATCTTTATTGGGATATCTTTCGTCATAGATGCCCTCAAAATCCCATAACTTACATTTTCTTTTTTTCGCTTCAAGTATCGCTTTCCAAACCACTAAATATGGCAAATTTTGTTTGACACCTTCTTTGGTTGCTCCCGCGTAATAATAGTAGGCGATATTGTCATGCATCAATACTAGTGCACCTGCTTTGTCGTCAATAGTTATACAAAAACATTTATTTCCAAAACACTTTATTAAATTGAAATATTCTTTTTCTTTCGGGATCCACAAGTTTTTACGCTTTGCCGATTTTCTCCAAATTTCATAAAATGTTTGAAAATTATTTGAAAATTGAAAATTGAAAATTAAAAATTTACGAAGTATATATCTCGCGTCTTTTTTAAATTGACCAAGTGTTTTTTTGAGCGATGGAGTTAAGTCAACACGCAGTGTTTTACTCGGTGAATAGTTAATTTCAAAATACCAGACACGGTGTTTTTGTAAGATATTTTTATAATTGTGAGGCAAAATTCCCCGCTGAATTTTTGCCAATGACCCAAAAACCCATAAGGGTCTTATAAAAATACCTTTTTCTACTATCCAACCTAACGATTGAATATAGCGCGCATATGCCGGAGACTGCCTAAGATCTGCCATCTGATATTTTCTGAAATTCTAAATAACTTATACAAAACCGGATTAATAATCAAATCATAAGTTCCAATGAAAGTCACAAGCTTGGGTCCAAATTGCTCTTTGAATCTAGTAAAGCCCTTACCTT
>CAYITQ010000033.1:0-8132 GCA_964366335.1 uncultured Gammaproteobacteria bacterium | reverse complement strand
CCCGAAAGGGTTGGAAAAACCACAGTAATGTGGTTTTTTCATTTGACTTTGGGTTTAGTTTGGTATGATAATATAAATATGACATGGGTAAGTGTAATTTGTGCTCAATGCGGTAAAGAGATAACAAAGGCTCTTAGAAATTTTAATGAGAACAACAAATATGGACATAAATTCTTTTGTTCTCCAAAGTGTTTGGCGAACAATCGGAAACGGGGAGTAATATTTAATTGTGAAAATCCAGGTTGTCGAGTTAAATTTGAAAGGACTCCCGGTGATGTTTCACTCCATAATTATTGTTCTCAGTCTTGTTCGGCAATCGTGAACAATGAACTTAGACCGAGGATAATTAGAATTTGTGCTAAGTTAGGCTGCAAAAAAGAATTTTTCGGAAACAATAAATATTGTTCAGAAACATGTGTTCCAAAAACTCAGCCAAAATATTTGAGACAAGATCTGTTAGACAAAATACAAAGATTTTACTTAATAAATAATAGAGTTCCTATAAAAGTGGAATTTAATTCTCAATGGCAAGCGTATCGTAGAGTTTTTGGAACTTGGAACAGAGCCATTAGTGAGGCAGGTTTTGAAACAAATCCAGAAATGTTTACCCACAAATATACCGCTCGTGATGGTCACATTTGTGATTCTCTAACAGAAAAGATTATTGATGACTGGATGTATAGGAGAAAAATTTTACACCAACGAGGGGTTTATTATCCAAATCAAAAAAGATTTAAAACAGATTTTTTGGTTAAAGATAAATATTGGATTGAGTTTTTAGGCCTAAAAGGAGTGTTGAAGAGATATGATGATTTATATAAACAGAAGTTGGAATTAGCTAAGATTAACAAGATAAAAATTATTGAGCTATATCCTCAGGATTTGTTTCCCAGAAATAATCTAGATCTGAAACTGGATTTTTTGTTAAAATAGAATTATGAGAGAATTGCTCAAAGATTTGAATTATGGATCTAAAATAATAAAGAAGCCTCTGGGTCAGGTAATTTGGTATTGGTTTAAATATGTTTTAGCAATTGGAATTTGCGGCTTGGTTATTGGGATTAGTGTATTGTTCTATTACACGCCCCAGTTCCCGAAACTTTTAACTGAAAAAGTCCCGGAAGTGCAGTTTACTATCAAAAACGGGAAACTAACAACCAATCAACAACTGCCATTTAAATGGAACGATGGCGGAATGTCTGTTTATATTGATGAAAATAAAATTTTACTCAGCGATAGCAAAGGGGAAAATAACGAGATTAAATTTGCCGATATCAAAGAAGAAGTCAAATTTGACAAAAATGTGATTGTCAAATGGTCAACCAATAATAAACTTTGGCTATTGGGTGTGGGACTGGCAATTTTAGTATCTCTTATTTTAATATTGGGAATATTTTATTTAATTTGGCAAGCAATTATGTTTTTGGTTTGGTCGTTGACATTTTGGGTATATGCCAAAATTTTAAAAAAGAAACTTCGGTATTTAGATGTCATGAAATTAGTCATTACTGCTTCGGTCATCCCATTGTTTATTTCTACATTAAACATTGTCTTTCAGGATCGGATTTTGAATATTTTGAGTTTTGGTATTTTGGTATTTTATTGTGGCATTTGGATTTACCACTTGCCAAGTGGCAAAAAATAACTTAGATTATTAGCATGGACAATATCGTGTATGCTAGTTTTTGGAGGAGAGCAGGAGCAGTTTTGTTGGACGGGCTAATTGTCTCGGTTGGCAATTCATTGGTCACTGTCGTGGTTAATTTGGTTGTCAGGCAAGAAGCCGTTGCGTCTACAATAACTCAGATTATAAGTTTAATAATAAGTGTTGGTTATTATGTCTATTTTATCGGCAACCGCGGACAAACCCCCGGTAAGATGGTTTTAAAAATCAAAGTCCAAAAGCTGGAAGATGGATCGAATTTAGGCTACCCTGGGGCTTTTATGCGTGAGGTGCTTGGCAAATTTGTTTCAGGGGTCGTTTTTGGCCTGGGATATTTGTGGATGATCAGAGACAAGGACAAACAAACTTGGCACGATAAGATTGCAAAAAGTGTGGTGGTTAAGATTTAAGAAAATATATTGATTGTGGCATAATAAATGCTATACTTAAGGTATGAATACTTCTGATATGATCTTCAAAATTAGGCCAGTTTTAAGGAAATATGATGTTAAAAAAGCAGATATTTTTGGCTCTGTCGCGTCTGGTGAGGCGACCAATAAAAGTGATGTGGATTTATTAGTAGAAATGCCTAAGAATTCAACTTTATTGGGGTTTGTAAGGTTAAAAAGAGATTTGGAGCAAAAATTATTAACATCAGTAGATTTGGTTGAGTATTCTTCAGTAAACTCCAAGCTTGCACCATTTGTATTTAACAAAATTATACCTGTTTTATGAGGAAGAGCCCAATGATATTTTTGGATCACATTATCAATTCGATAAATCTGTTAGAAGAATATATCCAAGATTTGAAATATCAGGACTTCGTCAATAATTATGAAAAACAAGATGCCGTAATCCGTAGGTTGGAAATAATGGGAGAGGCAATACGGAATATACCTGAAGAATTTCTGGATAATTATCCAGAAATTCCGTGGCGGGATATTGTTGATTTCAGAAATGTTTTGATTCATGAATATTTCGATGTGAATATTGAAAGAGTGTGGGAAACAATTCAAAAAGATATTCCGGAGTTTAAGACTAAGATTGAGAAGATAAGAAAAAGCCTGGAATTGTAATTAATTTGCTTATTGCATTTTGGAAATTAAACGGTATATTTGGCTTTGGTATGGCAACGACAGCAAATGATTCACGGATGCAGGCGATTAAGATTGCTTTGGAGCAGATTGAGAAACAATTTGGTAAGGGGTCAATTATGAAATTAGGTGACCGGGGCGACAAAATGGCTATTGAAGTAATTCCTACCGGATCTATTGCCATAGATGTGGCCTTGGGTGTGGGAGGTTTTCCCAGAGGCCGGATTACCGAAATTTATGGACCGGAAGCATCGGGAAAAACAACCATTGCTCTGCACTGTATTGCCGAAGCCCAAAAAGCCGGTGGACAGGCAGCTTTTATAGACGCCGAACACGCTTTGGATCCTTCGCGGGCCGCGGCCATAGGTGTAAATCTGGACAATTTGTATATTTCCCAACCGGATACCGGTGAGCAAGCTTTGGAAATTGTGGAAACGCTTATTCGTTCCGGAGGTTTTGATGTCATTGTCATTGATTCGGTAGCAGCCCTCGTTCCCCGCGCTGAAATAGAAGGTGAGATGGGTGATTCGGTCATGGGTATGCAAGCGAGGCTAATGTCTCAGGCTCTGAGGAAAATCACCGGAGCCATTTCCAAATCCAGATGTGTAGTTATATTCACCAATCAATTGCGGATGAAAATTGGAGTGATGTTTGGCAATCCCGAGACGACTTCTGGCGGTATGGCTCTCAAATTTTATGCTTCGATCCGCATTGATACCCGGAAAATTGAGACGCTCAAAGATGGAGATAAACCAATTGGATCAAGGCACCGGGCCAGAATTGTCAAAAACAAAGTAGCTCCACCGTTTTCCGTGGCTGAATATGATATTTTGAATAATGGCGGAATAAACCGGGCTGGAGGTCTTATTGATGTTGGTCTGGAATTGGAAGTGTTGACCAAAAAAGGTGCCTTTATCTATCACAATGATGTTATTTTAGCTCAAGGCCGGGAAGCAGCTAGAATGGCTCTGACTGAAAATACTAAGCTAGCCAAACAGATAGAGGACGCCATTTGGAAAATTGTCAAAGAAGGCAAGAAATCTCTGCCCAAGCAGGTGGGCGAAATCAATGAAGAATAAGAAATCTCCCCTGGAAAACGCCTTTCACTTTTTGTCATTCCGGTCGCGCTCAGAGAAAGAAATGCGGGATTATTTAGTCAAGAGAGAAGTTTTAGAAATAAATGAGACCATCGATAAACTCAAAGAGCTAGACTTAATAAATGATACCAAGTTCACAAGTGAATTTGTCAACGCACGGTCCCATAATAAACCAAAAGGGAAAAAGGCATTAGTAATTGAATTAAAAAGAAAAGGTATTAATGTAGAGAACTTGGATATTAATGAAGACGAATTGGCAAAATATGCCCTAAGCAAAAAGAATATTAAAGACAAAATGCGAGCCCAGCGGTTTTTGTACTCTCGGGGATTTTCCTGGAATGTAATTGAGAGAACGCTCAAAAATTGGTATAATGATTGAGCATGAGAGATGATTATCTAAAGAAACTGGAAAAAGCCAGCTCACTTACCCGTGATGAAGCCAAAAAATTATTATTAGAAGAAATAGAAAAAGATTTGGCTGACGAGATGGCTCGGGCCATCAATCAGGCCCGCGAAGATTACACGACCCGCGCTTCAGAAATCGCCCGGGATATTTTGGTGGAAGCCATGGCTCATGGGGCAACGAGTTATACGGCTGAATATTCTGTATCCGTTGTTGCGTTACCTTCTGATTCAGCCAAAGGTTCTATTATTGGCCAAGGAGGCAGGAATATTGCCGCTTTTGAGCGGGCCACGGGGGTAGAAATAGAGATGGATGAGGGCAATTCTCTGCGTTTGTCCTGTTTTGACTCGGTCCGGCGTGAAGTGGCCAGACGTGCCCTGGATATTTTGATGAAAGATGGCCGGATTCACCCGGGAAGAATCGAAGATGTGGTGGCCCAAACAAGAAAACAAGTGGATTTGACACTGGTTGAAGAAGGCAACAAAATTTGTGCAGCTTGTGGGGTTTACAATCTGGATGCGGATTTGGTCAAGATGATAGGTAAATACCGCTTTAGATTTTCTTATGGCCAAAATCTGGGAATTCATACAATTGAAGAAACCAAAATCGGGGTTCAGATAGCCCATGAATTAAATCTGACCGACGAGGAAATAGAATATGTCCGTTTAGGTTGTCTTTTGCATGATATCGGTAAAGTCGTGACCGACGAAGAGGGAACGCATATTCAATTGGGGGTGGAATTATTAAAAAAACATGGACTTCCGGCTCCTGTAATTGCCGCCGTCGCCGAGCACCACGAAGACAAACCTTTTTCGACGGTTATCTCTCGCATTGTCTGGGTATCGGACGCAATTTCCGGATCCCGCCCGGGTGCCCGCTATGAACCGCACGAGACCTATGTCAAACGAATGGACAAGATAGAAGAAATAGGCAAGTCTTTTGCGGGGGTAGAGGAAGTTTTTGCTTTTCAAGCAGGGCGTGAAGTCAGAGTCATGGTCCGGCCCGATCTGGTTTCCGATTCTGAATTGACGGTGCTGGTTGCCAAGATCCGCGAGCAATTGGAAAAGCAGGCCCAATATGCGGGCCAAATCAAAGTGACAGCAATAAGAGAAGTCCGGGCCACTGATATTACCAAAGCTAAATAGGCGCAATGGACGAGAAAGGCTACCATCGATTACTTATTTGGCAAAAGGCAAAGCTTTTGGTTAAGGTGGTTTACGAAATTACTGAAAAATTTCCAAAAGCAGAGGAATATGCCTTGGTTTCACAAATACGACGAGCGGCAATATCTATTGTATTGAACATTGTAGAAGGGCATAGACGAAGAGAATCAACAAAAGAATTTCTTCGTTTTCTTAGGATGGCCGATGGTTCTTTAGCTGAAGTTGAAGCGTGTTTAGAACTAAGCTTGGATTTAAATTTCATAAATAAAGAAGATTTTGACAATGCAGAAAACATCAGAAGAGAATTAGCGTCTATGTTAACCTCGTTTATAAAACAAGTAAAAAGTCGTTAACACTTCTTTGAGCCTTTGGGCCTTTGTGCCTCTGAGCCTATTGACAATGAGAGACACTTGATGTAATTTAGGCCTATGTTAAGCTATTTGAGCAAAGGGGGTGAAGAAATGTGACTAAGCAACAAATGTTTGAATTATTGGCCCGCAAAGCCCACTTGACCAAAAAGGGTGCCAAAGACGCAATAGACACTTTTTTGGAAGAAGTCAAAAGAGCTCTTTCCAAAGGTGAAAAAGTGGTTCTGTCCGGATTTGGGACTTTCAAGGTGGTGTCGGTCAAAGATAAACCCGTGATTATTCCCGGAACCAAGATCAGAAAGATTGTCAAGGGCCACCGGGCCGCTAGGTTTACTCCCGGCAAGTCTCTGAAAAAAGCCGTAAAATGAGGGGATGAGGAAATATTTACTTTTTATTTGGGTTTCGTTTCTGAACCTGATTGAATATCGGTTGAATTTTGTTTGGTCAGTTGCCGGAACAATAATTCAGACCTTAATGATATACATGTTCTGGACGGCTGTTTTAGGATCAGGTTTTGGCAACGGGATATACGACCGGTCTTCAATAGGTCTGTATTATTTATTTATTACATTTGTCGGTACATTCGCAAGTTTTGATTTTTTCCGGATTGCACATTTAATAAATAGTGGAAATTTAGGAATGGAAATAATCAAACCATACAACTTTATTATCAAGGAGTTTGCTCAAACTATCCCAGACAAAATTCTGAAATTGTCCATTATGATCCTGATATATTTAGTTATTAAATATTTTGGAGTGAACCATCAGCTTAGTATAATCCAAATAATATTTTCTAGTTTAGCTATGGTTTTGGCTGCAGTTAGTAAATTTTACATTGGACTTTCAATTGGTGGTTTGGCCTTTTGGTTTAAGAGAGTGCATGGATTCAATGCCTTATTTTGGAATGTCGGAGGATTATTTTCGGGAGATTTACTACCACTTAATCTTATGCCCGCAATTCTGTTTTCCGTCTCCGCCTATTTACCATTTAGATATCTGGCATATTTTCCGGTACAAATAATGTTGGGGAAGATTAATTTCGGATGGGAACTGTTGGCTGGCATTGGCCTTCAATTAATTTGGGTGTTAGTATTTTCCGCTCTTTGCAAGCTTATTTGGAAGTTTGGTATGCTGGAGTTTGACGCCAGCGGGAAATAATATGAAAAGATATATCCGCCAGTATTTCAGGATGTTTAAATTAAGTTTTATGAACGAAATGACTCATCGGGGAAATTTTCTGACCTGGGCTATTGTGCATACCACATCCTTTATTTCCATGATAGTTCTTTTCAAAATTATATACCTAGGAACTTCACAAATTCATGGTTGGTCCCAGTATCAGGCTATGTTGGTATTGGGGGTGGGTACTCTGGTGACGGGAATAGGTTCTCTGACATTTTTTCCATTTATGTATAATTTCGGACAGGATGTGCAAAATGGTGATTTAGACTTAAAATTACTCAAACCCTTGGATGTCTTATTCCAATCAGCATTTTGCTGGGTAGATGTTGAAGATATAATCGTGGCTCCCAATGCCATACTTCTGATAGTTTATTCCCTCTGGAAACTATCGCCACAGAATATAATTATCAACCTGATATTATTTTTAATATTATTATTATCAAGTTTAATGATATTGTTTTCAGTCTTGACACTAATTCAATCATTAACATTAAAATTTATTAGAGTTGATTACGTAGCTGGGTTCTTTTGGTCGCTGGTTAATATTACTAAGTACCCAGCTAAAGCTATAACAAATATTGGCAAAGCAGGATTAATATTATTGGTTCCGGTAGCAGTTATTTCGTCTGTGCCAGCAGAAGTTTTGTTTGGGCGCTTTGATTGGCTGTGGATATTCGGATCTGTAATTTCGGCTATAGTAATGTTTTTCCTGAGCCGTTGGGTGTTTTACAAGAGCCTCAAGTCATATTCCTCCGCTTCGTCTTAAATGGGGTGGTACAATAAATTATGTCTAAATGGAAGAAGTTGGTGGTGGGAGTTGCCACAGCAGCCACATTGAGCTTGCCGTATTTCGTTGGTGAAAATGTAAAAGATATCAAGGATGGAGATACTTTTACCATTGGTAATGGACAGCTAATCAGGCTTTATGGCCTAGATGCCCCCGAACCCCTAAATTGTTATGGTTCCGAGGCCACCCGTAGGTTATCCGAGTTAATTTCAGGGAAGAGAGTCGTTTTGCGTGAACCAATTGTGGACCATTATCGCCGGGTAGTAGCTTTAGTTTATGTCGATGGAAAATTAGTTAATGAAATGATGATTAGGGAAGGTTTTGGTCACTATGAGCGGTCTGGTCAATCAGAATCCCAGGCATTAAGAGAGGCCA
>CAYITQ010000032.1:0-8134 GCA_964366335.1 uncultured Gammaproteobacteria bacterium | reverse complement strand
AATATATTATCAAGTGCACAACTTTAAGATAATTAAGTCTTGAACAAAACCCGAATTCTTTGTTACAATGAATGACTATCGTATGCCAACCATATGATTATGAATGACTATATTTCAATCAAGGGGGCCCGGGAGCATAATTTGAAGAATGTGGATCTAGAGATTCCCAAAAATAAGCTGGTGGTCTTTACCGGTCTGTCAGGCAGTGGCAAGAGTTCCATGGCTTTTGACACTATATATGCCGAAGGCCAGAGAAGATATGTGGAATCATTAAGTTCATACGCCAGACAATTTTTGGGCATCATGGACAAGCCGGATGTAGATCAGATTGTCGGTTTGTCACCGGCCATATCTATAGATCAGAAATCAGCCAGCCACAACCCCAGATCCACCGTTGGCACTGTCACGGAGATCTATGATTATTTGAGATTGTTATTTGCCCGCATCGGTCATCCGCACTGTCCTCAGTGTGGTCATGAGATTGCACATTTATCAGCACAGCAAATAGTGGATTTAATATTGGAGCTAGTCCATCAGGAACTAGGAGCTAGCAAAACCGTGAGAATATTAATATTATCTCCGGTAATTAGAGACAGAAAAGGCGAATTTAGTGACTTGTTTGGCAGTTTGCGTCAAAAAGGCTATTCCAAGGTCCGTTTGGATGGCAAGATAATAGGTCTTGACGAGGACTTGGTTATTTTGAAAAACAATAAGCACAAGGTTGATGTGGTTATAGATAAATTGATATTTGACAAAAAGACCGATATTAAGTCGAGATTATTTGAGGCTGTCGAGGCGGCCCTAAAATTATCTGATGGTTTGTGTGTAGCCGGAATTGTCAAAGATAAATCGTTTGATTTTCCGGATAAACCAAAGGTAATTGATGATCATTTATATTCCGAGAAATTTGCCTGTCCGGTTTGTAATATCTCACTGCCCGAAATTGAACCCCGCTTGTTCTCTTTTAATTCACCTCATGGAGCGTGTTCCGTCTGCGCCGGACTTGGAGTAAGACAAAAGATTGATCCGGAAGTTATTCTCAATCCACGCCTGACAATTGCTGAAGGCGGAATCCTGCCCTATGCCAATACCTTTGTTTACGATGGCTGGTTCGCTAAAAAAATTACTTCTTTGGGAATTCCCTTGAAAGTACCAATTGGCCAATTGACAAAGAAAGAAAAAGATTTATTGTTGAATGGTAACAGCCAATTTGAAGGATTTATTGCCAATTTGGAACGCCGGTACCGGGAAACTCAATCAGATTTTGTCAGAGCCGAAATAGAGAAATATATGCGCCGTGAGATTTGTCCCGGCTGTCTCGGTAAACGCTTAAAACCTGAGACATTGGGGGTGACAATTAACAAGAAGTCAATTGTTGATGTGGTAAAAACTCCTATCGTAGGTTCCTTAAGTTTCTTAAGTAACTTAGGTAACTTAAGCGAGAGAGAGAAAACAATCTCACATCCGATCTTAAAGGAAATCGGCGACCGTTTGGGGTTTTTGTTATCTGTCGGTTTGGGATATCTGACTTTGGACCGACCGGCCATGACCCTTTCCGGAGGCGAAGCTCAGCGTATTCGCTTGGCATCACAGATAGGTTCAGGATTATCGGGAGTGTTGTATGTACTAGATGAACCATCAATAGGTTTGCACCAGCGGGACAATCAAAAATTAATTGATACTCTTAAACGGTTGCGCGATCTTGGCAATTCTGTAATCGTCGTGGAGCATGATGCGGACATGATGAAGCAATCCGATTGGCTGGTGGATTTCGGTCCGGGAGCCGGTGAAATGGGGGGGAAAATAATTTCGCAGGGGACGCCAACACACGTCATGAAAGATCCAAATTCCCTGACAGGTAAATATTTGTCGGGTAAGAAACAAATTAATATAATTACTGAGCACTTAGCACCTAGCCCTCAGCACTATATTGAAATCTGTGGGGTCACCCAAAATAATCTCAAAAATATAAACGTCAAATTTCCCTTAGGCAAATTAATAACTATCAGTGGAGTTTCGGGATCCGGAAAGTCGACGCTTCTGACAGATGTTCTTTATCATGCCATGGCCCGTCATTACAATCCTGAACACCGCGAGAAACCAGGTTCGTATAAAGAAATCTTGGGACTAGAGCACATAAATAAAGTGGTTATGGTTGATCAGTCGCCGATAGGCCGGACACCCCGATCCAATCCGGCTACATATACAGGCTTGTTTACCCATATCCGGGATTTATTTGCTATGGTGCCGGAAGCCAAAATCAGAGGCTATGGTATTGGCAGGTTTTCGTTTAATGTCAAAGGTGGCAGATGTGAAGCTTGTCAGGGTGAAGGCCAGATCAAAATTGAAATGCAGTTTTTACCGGATGTTTATGTCAATTGCGAAGTCTGTAATGGAAAACGTTATAATTCCGAAACTCTGGATGTAATTTATAAAGGCAAAAATATCTATGAAGTTTTGTGCATGACAGTTGACGCGGCTCTGGATTTCTTTAGATTTTTACCGCCCGCCCGCGAGAAACTTCAAACATTAGTTGACGTAGGGCTTGGCTATATTCGTTTGGGTCAACAAGCTCCGACTTTATCCGGTGGGGAAGCCCAGCGGGTCAAATTATCAGCAGAATTATCCAAGCGGGCTACCGGTAAGACCTTTTATATTCTGGATGAGCCGACGACGGGCTTACATTTTGCAGATCTGGAGAAATTATTAATTGTCTTACGTCGCTTGGTATCTGCTGGAAACACCGTCGTGGTCATCGAGCACAACCTCGATGTCCTGAAAAACTCTGATTGGATTATTGACCTTGGCCCCGAAGGCGGAGATCTGGGTGGTTATGTTGTTGCCACCGGCCATCCAAGCCAACTTGCTCTCAACAAAAAGTCTTACACCGGACAATATCTCAAACAATAGTATTTTCCATTACATCCCACCTCGGAGGTGGGATATTAAGGATCAATATCAATTGTTAGATGCTTGATTAATTCCAATTCTTGAGCATAATTTGCATGTTCTAGTACAAAATTTTCGTAATTTCCAATTGATTTAAATATCGACAAAATATCATGTGTTTGAATATAGTTAGATTTTAAATTTAAGTAGTCATTGTATGACGACCATTTAAATCTCTGAAGAGTGTTCTTGCTGGCCAAACCAGACACCAATGGATTTAGATGAATATATCTGGATACATGTATCAGTTGAGATTCGGATTCGATTTCCACAGCTTTAAATTGCCCTTGGAATAAATGTCCGGAACGATGATGGAGAGTATTAAAATAGCGGGTATAACTATTTGTAAATTGAGAAATAAACCTAGAGATTCCATTATCAACATTTTGCTTAAGTAGTAAATGAAAATGATTTGGCATAAGTACAAAACACAAAATATCAACCAATGTTTTGCTGGTATTAAGTTGAGAGGTTATTATTTTTGACTGGTGAGTGGCCATTAAAGTTTTAAATTTTGACAACTTAGGAATTGGTTTTACAAAGTGATAATAATCCATTGATAGTAATGCCTGTTTATAATCATGCTCGTCATCAAATATTTGAAGTTTGTTCACACCCCTATTAAACACATGATAATAATATCCGTTTGCGAATGGCGTAATACGGTAAGGCATAATTAAATGTACCACCTCCGAGGTGGGATGTAAAGAAAATGAATTAAAATAGAAAGGATGCGAAAGATATTGATTGGTTTATTATTTATTTTTGTATTTCCGATTCGTGTGTTTGCCGAGGGAGAATTTAAGGTTGGTTTGGATGTGACATATAAATACAATCGTGAGGGTGTACCGACAGTAGAACAGAAAATTACACTGACCAATAAGACTGCTTATCAATATGCCAGCAAATATGAAATGGAAATTAGCGGTGACAACCCTACAAATATAAAGGCCTGGGACTCCGCAGGTCCCTTGAAAGTGGATATTTCAGATAAAATAACGGCTTATTTCAATAACTTTGTAGCAGGAATTGATAAATCATATCAATTTCACCTAAGTTACCTGGGGAAGCCTGCTCTACACAATGGCCAGGTATGGGAGGTAAATTTTCCAAAATCAAATGACGATTACCGTCTGAGCGTAATTATTCCAAAGAATTTCGGCAGACTGGCTTTTTCTAGTCCCAGTCCCGAAAGTAATAATGGAGAGGTGATTGTATTTAACAATGCAAAGTCCGGTGTTGTCGCGGCATTTGGTGACTTTCAAACCTACAAATTTGATCTTAGTTATACCTTGCAGGGTCCGGGAACGATTGCCCTACCGGCAGATACAGGCTACCAGCGGGTATTTTATGACAGTCTTACCCCTGCTCCTGCAAATGTCAAAATAGATGAAGATGGAAATTGGCTTGCCTATTATAACCAGGAATTAAATCAAAATTTAGTTATCAAAGCCCAAGGGACAGCCAATGTCTTATCTGAACCTGCTCTCTTAGTACCAGCTACTGATTTGGCTGTTTATTTACAACCTACCCGATACTGGCCATCTGACAATCAGGAATTTATCCGGTTGGCACAAAGATACAAGACACCCAAGGAAATTTATGACTTTGTAGTCAGCTCTCTATCTTATGGTTTCAATAATGTCAGAAAGGGCGGATTGTTGGCTTTGGAAAACCCCAATAATTCTCTATGTCAGGAATTTACGGATTTGTTTATTACCATGAATAGGGCTGCCAATATCCCGGCTCGGGAAATCAATGGCTTTGCCTATACTACAGATAATAGACTGAGACCATTATTTTTAGCTGGAACCGATATTCTCCATGCCTGGCCTCAATATTGGGATGAAAAACGTCAGACCTGGATATCTGTTGATCCCACCTGGGAAAAAACCACCGGAGGTATTGATTATTTTTCCAAGCTGGACTTTAATCATTTCACTTTTGTCACTCATGGAGCAAAAGACGACACTCCTTTGTCAGCAGGATTTTACAAATTACCAAATGATACTAGCCGTAACATAAATGTAGATATTGGTGTTTATAGAGATTATTCCACCAAACCTTTGGAAACAAGGTTGGATATCCCTCGTCAAATCTGGGCACCGCTTGGAGCAAAGGCAATTTTACATATTGATAATCCCAATGGTTTCGCTGTTTATAATACTACCTACGATGTATTGTCTCAAAACGGCAATATTGAGACTTTACCGCCTTTTTCAAAAATTACTGTTATGATAAACATCAAGCCCGTCTGGAAATTGAATTTTTCGGATCAGACGATAGTAGTAACAGTTTCAGGAATTTCCAAAACATATAATATATATCCGGTTAATTATCTAGTCTGGCATGGCAGTATCGCAGTATTCTCCGCGTTTGTCTTACTCACAGTGGGCGTTGTTGCCTCCCGTGCCTGGAGTGTACATCTACAAAGACAAACATAAAGAAATATTATATGTAGGCAAAGCCAACAATCTCAAGAATCGCGTAAAATCATATTTTCAATCCCCTGTTAAATTAGGTCCAAAAACCGTAAATCTAGTATCACAAATTAGTACCATTGAATATATTGAGGTCGGATCAGAAATTGAGGCCTTGTTGCTGGAGTCAAAATTAATCAAGAAATTCAAACCTAAATATAATATTGCAGCAAAAGATGATAAGTCCCCATATTATATCCATATTTCCAAAGACAAATATCCAAGGCCCATAATTAATCATTTAGCCAACGATTCAATTGCGGGACCTTTTTTAAGCGGGTTTGTTGCCCGGAGTATTTTAAGACAGCTTAGGTATATTACTCCGTATTGTACAACGGCTCATCCGGAAAAACCTTGTTTTTATACTCATTTGGGTTTATGTGATCCTGATCTTTCAAAATATCGTCAAAACATTGCTAAGTTAAAGAAATTATTAAGGGGTGAGTTTTCCAAGGTAAAAAGCGAGCTAACAAATTTAATGCAAAAGTCATCTAAAATTCATAACTTTGAAACAGCAAGTAAATATCGGGATAAATTAAAAAATTTGAATTACTTGTTATTAAAACCCGTATCTGCTGATGAGTACATAGTAAATCCGAATTTAGTTCAGGATAAAAGACTTGAATCTTTGGAGGCATTGCACTTAGCACTTAGCACTTGGCCCTTAGCCCGTATAGAGATGTTTGACATTTCAAATTTGTCAGGTACCAGCGCTACTGGTGCTATGACTGTGGCCATTGATGGCCAAATTACGCCTCGTGAATACAGACACTTTACGATAAAGACAAATGAATTAAATGACGTATCAATGATGAAGGAAATGCTGACCAGGAGACTAAAAAGACTTGATTGGCCAAAACCTGATTTAATTGTATTAGATGGTGGTAGGTCACAGCTGTCAATTGTAAACTGGGATATTCCTACTTTTGCTCTGGCAAAACAGGACGAAGTGATTTGGGATACGTCAGGTAATCAAATTAAACTAGACAGAATCAATTCCGGACTGCAATTGTTGCAAAGATTGAGAGATGAAGCTCATAGATTTGCCCGCCGTTTGCATCATAAGCATAGAAGTGCGACAATCAAACCATGATCCGTTTGTTTTTCCGGACAGTGTCTATAAATTTACTGGGAATCTATTTGGCCAGCCAGATTTTGTCCGGCATAATTGTCTATGTGGGTGGAGTACAGACATTACTGATGGCGGCCCTGGTAATTGCTGGTGTGAACTTATTTGTCCGCCCAATAATTAATCTCTTGCTTCTGCCCATCAATCTAATTACGCTTGGAATGTTTCGTTGGGTCTCAAATTTGGTTACATTGTTTTTGGTGACACGTTTAATTTCCAATCTGCAAATTCGGCCGTTTGATTATGCCGGTGCCAATTTAGGTTTTTTAATCATTCCACCTATTCACTTTTCAGCTTTTATGGCCTTCGTGGTCGCCACTATCACTCTCACTATCACCTTTCATTTCCTATATTGGTTGTTTCAGGATTAAAGAGCTATAATATATTTATGAAACAATGGATTCCTCTTATCCAGATAATCATCGGACTTTTATTGTCGACAGCAATTCTCATGCAGGCCAAAGGGACGGGGCTTGGGCGCAGTGTCGGTCCCTCCTCCTATCACGCCAGAAGAGGCATGGAAAAAATGTTGTTTAAGGCCACCATTGCCCTCTCGGTTATATTTGTTGCTATCTCGGTTTTAAGCCAATTTTTACCCTAATGTTGCGAAAATTACGTTTCTATTCCCGGCTTTTGACAGCCTTTGTCACTAAATATTATCACGGGATCGTGACGGGAATGTTGGTCGGCGCGGTGTTTTTTATCTTTTCTCCAAAAATTTACAGCCTAATAGTGAAATTCAGATCAAGTTCCCGTATCGCTGTGGTGGGTAGATACACGCTGACTGATATACCCATATATATTCAAAAACAGATTAGTGGCGGATTGACCCGTGTTGACGAGTCCGGACAAGCAATTCCCCATTTGGCTGAAAGTTGGCAGGCAACAGACGAGGGCAAGACCTATTTTTTTAAGATCCGCTCCGATATCAAGTGGCAGGACGGAAAAGATATTATCAGCCGCGATTTGAATTATAAATTTACAGATGCTCAATTTGAATATCCCGATGATCATACTCTAAAAATAGTATTGGCTGATCCCTATGCAGCTCTTCCTGTCTCGTTGGCCCGTCCGGTGTTTAAAAAAAGCCTTTTGGGATGGGGTGAACACAGAGTAACATCAATTAAAAGGAATGGGTTACTTCTTGATACACTGTCCTTAGATCCTCGGATTGTCTATCGTTTCTATAATTCGGAGAATTTAGCCAAGATGGCATTTAAACTGGGATTGGTTGATGTCCTGGAAGAAATCACAAAGTTAAACGAGATAGAGCAGTGGCCCAATGTTAATATATCCGAAAAAATCCATTTTGACCGCTATTTGGGTGTATTTTTCAATACCACCAAACTTGATAAAAACATGCGTCAAGCTCTGTCATATGCCATTGACAAGAACCGGTGGCCAAACAGGGCGTTGGGACCCATAAACCCCAAAAGCTGGGCATACAATCCGGATATTAAGCCGTATGATTATGATTCTGCCAAAGCGTCACAGATGCTTTCTAAACTTGAAAAAAAACCAGATACTTTGACACTATCGACATTACCTGTCTATAGCGATATAGCTGAAAGTGTGA
>CAYITQ010000031.1:5766-8323 GCA_964366335.1 uncultured Gammaproteobacteria bacterium | reverse complement strand
CAATATTCCGCACCCGGTCTTGCGGGATTATCCTGTTTGTAGTCTTAATATCACTTGCAGCCATTGCCGAAGAATTGTAGCAGAGGACAGGTTTGTTTAAAATAGCCAATTGTCTTTTTTGGCACTCGGAGGGTATAATTGCTACAAAGGTTTATAAAAAAGAAAAAGCCGGTGGGCGTTTAAGAGAATGTCTTTCAATCCTGGTCGACGCTCGGCCCCGGCTTTAGTAAGAACTACTATAACAAAAAAATTAAAAATGTCAAGATAAATATGTCTACCAAGCGAGATTATTATGATATTTTGGGCGTTTCCAAAAACGCGAGTGCGACGGAGCTCAAGAGTGCTTACCGCAAGCTCGCTTTGCAGTGGCACCCGGACCGCAACAAATCAACCGACGCTGAAACTAAATTTAAAGAAATAAATGAGGCTTATCAGATCCTTTCGGACGCCAAAAAGAAACAAGCTTATGACCAATTTGGGCATACTCCGTTTGACCCTTCGGCAAGCTCAGGGCCTAGCGGTCCTTTTAGTGGAGGCTTTGCAGGAGGACCATTTCAATATACATATAGTAGTGGTGGGGGTGCTGACTTTGGTGGATTTTCAGACCCGTTTGAAATATTTGAACAATTTTTTGGCGGTAGTGGATTTGGCCAAAGCCGGCGTGGTCCCCGTAAAGCCCACTACTCCCTGCACATTCCTTTTTTGACTGCGGTCCGAGGCGGTGAAGAAGAAGTAGAAATAGAAGGAAAACGCCATAAAATAAAAATACCGGCCGGAACCGATACCGGAACACATTTGCGGTTTACGGACTTTGATGTCACTTTTGAAGTGGCTCCCGATCATTATTTCCGGCGCGATGGAGCCGATGTTTATATTGATCACCCCATTCTCTTTACCTTGGCTATTCTGGGAGGTGAGACTGATGTCAAGACTCTGGATGGGAACTTGAAGCTCAAAATCCGCCCCGGGACTCAGCCCGGAACCACCATGCGTCTTTCGGGCCGGGGCATCCGCAATCTCCGCTCTATGTCTACGGCTGACCGTGGTGACTTCTATATCAAACTCATTATCCAAATGCCAGCAAAATTATCCAGAAAACAAAAACAATTATTGGAAGATTTTGAAAGGTCTTAAATATCACCCCCTACCCCCTCTTAAATTAAGAGGGGAAATTATCTATAATCGTATAAATGTGGAGACGATTTGTTTATAATATTACTCCTCTCAAAAATCGGCGTAAACAATTGAGAAATAGAGCGACAGAGGCCGAAAAAATACTTTGGAGTTGTCTTAAAAACAACACTCTCAAACATAAATTTATCAGACAATATAGTGTGGAGGGTTATGTTGTTGATTTTTATTGTCCGGAAAAAAGACTGGCTGTTGAGCTAGATGGTGAACAACACAAACAGAGCTATAAATATGACTCAATTAGAACAGAACTTTTAAAAGCATATGGAATTAAAATAATTAGATTTTGGAATTGGGAAGTTAAAGAAAATCTAACTAAGGTTTTACACCAGATAGAATTGGCTCTCCCCTCTTAGATTAAGAGGGGAGTCGGAGGGGTGATATAAATATGGGGTGGTACTTCGTGGTGGTACTTAACGCCTCAATCTGTTAAAATCAGGCAACATATGCAAAAACAGACCGCCAGAACCAGTGAATTCAACGCCGCCTTAGCTCAGGTAGCCTCTGAAAGGGGCCTGGATCCAAAAGTGGTACTAGATGCCATCAAGCAGGCAATTTTGGCAGCGTTTAAAAAAGATCATCCCGATCAATACAATGAAGAGGGTGAGTATGATGTCACTTTGGATATTGTCTCCGGTGAGGCTCACATTATTGAAATAAAAGGTAAAAAGAAAGCTGATGTTACACCCCCGGGTTTTGGCCGGATTGCCACCCAGACTGCCAAGCAGGTAATCTTACAGCGGGTCCGCGAAGCCGAAAAAACCAATATTTTGGGAGAGTATGAAAAACATATGAACACCCTGGTCAACGGCATGATTTTGCGTTTTGCCGGAAGCGAAATCATTGTGGATATAGGCAAGACCGAGGCGGTAATGCCGGTCTCAGAACAGGTCCTTTCGGAAAACTATCGTGTCAACGGAAAAATGATGTTTTACATGGATAGCATCAGGGACGGCTTTAAAGGCCGCGAAGTGGTAGTCTCCCGGACCAACCCTAATCTAATAATTGAACTTTTCAAAAGAGAAGTCCCGGAAGTAAATTCCCAAGCCGTAAGCATCAAAAAAATTGCCCGTGATCCCGGAGTACGGACCAAGGTTGCCGTCTGGTCAAACCAAAACGGAGTTGATCCGGTGGGTTCATGTGTCGGTCAAAAAGGGGTCAGGGTTCAGGCGGTCATATCTGAAGTCAACGGAGAAAAGATAGATATTGTGCCTTTTTCCGAAGATCCGGAACAATTTATCATCAATGCTCTGTCACCGGCCACCAATATTTTAGTAAAAATAGATACCAAAAAAATGATTGCCGATGTCACGGTTCCCGAAGATCAGTTATCCCTGACCATCGGCCGTGACGGCCAAAACGCCAA
>CAYITQ010000031.1:0-5666 GCA_964366335.1 uncultured Gammaproteobacteria bacterium | reverse complement strand
CGGTTCCCGAAGATCAGTTATCCCTGACCATCGGCCGTGACGGCCAAAACGCCAAACTCGCCGGTAAACTCACTGGATTCCATATCAACGTTAAATCAATCTCTAATAATCAAATCTCAATGACCAATGACTAATAAGAATATGAATGTGAAATGGTTGGAATTTGATTTTTGATTTTTAGAGTTTTAGAGTTTTTTCAAAGCCTATGTTGCAAAACCGTCCACCTATCGTTGTCATTCTGGGCCATGTAGATCATGGCAAGACTACCCTGTTGGATTATTTACGTAAGTCAAACGTCGCGGCAGGTGAAATAGGAGGTATTACTCAATCCACAAGAGCTTTTCAAGTTGGTAACTGTACATTTATAGACACACCCGGACATGCGGCATTTTCAAATATGCGTCTGAGGGGTAACAATATTGCAGATATGGCAATTCTAATTGTAGCGGGCGACGATGGAGTCATGCCCCAGACCACCGAAAGCGCCAAGTTATTAATGTCCGGCAATACTCCGTTTGTTGTAGCGATAAACAAGACCGATTTACCGACAGCCGATGTCCAAAAAGTCTATGCACAGCTGTCTGAGATTGGTGTTTTGGTTGAGGGTTATGGAGGTACTGTTCCGGTTGTATCTATTTCAGCCAAAACCGGAGCGGGCATACCCGAGCTATTAGAAATGATCGGTTTAGTAAACGAATTAAATCCAGCTAAGTCCGACCCCGATGGGATTTTGGAAGCTGTTGTTTTGGAATCGAGATTGGATAGCAGACGCGGTCCGTTGGCTATTGCGGTTATCAAAAACGGGACATTGACCCGTGGACTGTCACTATTTACCAATCATGGAGTTGGTAAAGCAAAGTCAATTGTTGCCACCACGGGAGAATTATTGGATAACGCCGGTCCTGCTACCCCCGTGGAAATTTTGGGATTGTCTCAAGTTATTCCGGTCGGCCATTCTATAAGCTCTCAAATTCAAAAAGCAATTCCCCAGATTCTCGAAACCAAAAAGGTAATTTCCGGGATAGTTAAAATAATACTTAAGGCCGATACCTTGGGATCTCTGGAGGCTATCACCGCCGGGCTAAACCCTCAGATCGAATTAATTTATTCAGGGGTGGGCGATATATCCGAATCAGAAATTTTGACCGCCGCCCCTTTGGATATTCCAATTTTGGGTTTTGGTGTCCAACTTAGTAGTTCCGTAACCAAACTTGTGGACACTGAAAAAGTAAGAATCAAAAGTTTTTCCATTATTTATGAACTTTTGGATTATGCGGACTCTTTGGTCCAAAAGACCATAAATCCCAGGGCTCACGAAAGAATTCTAGGTGAAGCCGTTATTTCTGCTGAATTTGACATGAATGGGGATCATATTGCCGGTTGTAAATGTCTAAATGGTCAAATTGCCAAGACCGATTTACTTCACTTAAACCGTGGAGGCGAAATTATCCAAGATATGAAATTTAGATCTCTCAAATCCGCTAAATCCGATGTTAATCTGGTGAAATCTGGCGCAGAGTTTGGGGCGGTTTTTTCCCAAAAAGTTGATT
The DNA here is from genome assembly GCA_964366335.1 of uncultured Gammaproteobacteria bacterium. Lineage (GTDB taxonomy): Bacteria > Patescibacteriota > Microgenomatia > CAZETR01 > Amesbacteraceae > JACRNA01. The sequence goes on along the minus strand of CAYITQ010000031.1, from coordinate 4,116 downwards.
TTCGGATAAATGATTGTATAATCGCTTTCACAATCCATGATTAAGATTGATTTCTCAACCAGTAAAAATATTACCCTCCTGCTTGCCTCCACTCCCACATTTGACTTTGTGGCCAGCGCATTAGCACTCAAACTTTCTTTAGAGTCTTTTGGGAAAACTGTCAATGTCATCTGTAGTGACCCCATGACCGTAGACTTTAATCGTCTGGTGGGAATAAATACCATTACCAGTGTATTTGGCAGTAGAAATTTGGTAATTACTCTACCCGGACAAACTGATTTGGTTGACAAAGTCAGCTACAATGTGGACAGTGGTGAATTGGAACTGGTAATTGTCCCCAAAGAAGGTAAAACTCTGGATCCAAATAGCCTAAAGATTACACCCGGTATGGCCACACCGGACTTGGCTATTTTAGTTGGTATTACCGATTTGACACAGACAAAATACACTGAGTCTTTGGCCAATGTCAAGCTTATCTATTTCAATGATACTTTAGATTCAAGTGCATCTTGCCTTTCAGAATTGGCCGCAAATTTAATAAAGGCCCAAGAACTGCCCATTAATGCCGATGTTGCCACCAATCTGATGCAGGGCTTGACTAAATCTACCAATGGCTTCACATCAGCCAAGGTGTCTAAAGCCACCTTTGAATTAGCCGCCTGGTTAATGGAACATGGTTCCCGCCACCAGGACGAAATTTCCGCCTCCTCTTTCCCCTCTGGTTCGATCCCCGCTGCAGATCCCGACTGGTACGAACCAAAAATTTACAAAGGCACCACACTTAGTTAAATTGTGTTATAATAGTGTTAGTTTAAAGAGAACTAACGTAGCTGGGTTTTGAAGAATTACTCATTTACGCCTTATCTCTTTTGTTTTCGTTAATAATATTCCATTGTCCCCTCTTAAATTAAGAGGGGAAACCCCGCAGGGAGGGGTGATACATAATATGGCACTCACGACAGATACCAAAAAAGATGTAATCAAAAAATTTTCTCAAGGCAAAGCCGATACCGGCTCACCTGAGGTGCAAATTGCCCTTCTGAGCGAAAAATTAAACAAATTGGCAGATCACTTGAAAGAACACAAAAAAGATGTCCATTCCCGCAGGGGACTTTTGGGCATGGTCAACAAGAGACGCCGTCTGTTATCATACCTTATGAAAAAAGATCTCACCAGATATCAGGATATTATCAAAAAATTGAAACTGGCTAAATAATGACAAAAACTTTGAACCTAGCCGGATCAATACTCTCATTTGAAGTGGGAAAGATGGCCGGTCAGGCCGCTTCATCAGTCGTTGCCCGCTATGGTGATTCGGTAATTTTGGCCGCAGTAACTGTTGGCCGCGAGGACAAAACCAAAGATTATTTCCCTCTGTCCGTCGAATATCAGGAACGCCTGTATGCCGGTGGCCGGATCAAGGGCTCCCGGTGGCTTAAGCGCGAACGCAATACCGATGAAGAGACTCTATCGGCTCGGTTAATTGACAGATCAATCCGTCCGCTCTTTCCCAAAGATTTCAAAAATGAAGTCCAAGTCATTGTCATGGTTCTGGCCACTGACACGGCCCACGACACCGATATATTGGGAATAAACGCGGTATCAGCCGCTCTGGCTATTTCTGCCTTGCCTTGGGCAGGACCTGTTGGAGCTACCCGCATTGGCTTGGAAAATGGTCAGCTGGTCGTCAATCCCCAAAATGGCAACAGGGAAGGGGTAGATCTTGATTTGGTGGTCACCAGCACCGACTCGGTTATTCCCATGATCGAAGCCGGTGCTAATCAAATACCCGAAGACCAAATGATGATAGCTGTCAAATTGGCATTTGAAAATAACCAAAAAATAGTCGCTAGTATTCAGGAGCTAGTCAAGGAAATTGGCAAGACTAAATTGGTAATCAAGACCAAGCCTCTGGATCCGAAGTTTGTCTCCGATATCACAAAAGCAGCTCAACCGCTGGTAGACGACTATTTGGTTTCAGCTTCGCAAAAAGAAGGAAATTCCCTAGAAAATATTGTGGCATCGGTTTCCACTGACGTGGATCCGTTACAAAAAAACGACGTACCAGCAATTGTTGAAGAAGTTGTTTACAAAACTTTAAGAAAAAATATTTTAGACAAAGGGATAAGAGCCGATGGCAGAAAATTGGATGAGATTAGGCTATTATATTGTGAAGTAGGAGTGTTGCCACGGGTGCACGGATCGGCAATTTTTCAGAGAGGTCAGACTCAGGCTCTGACCGTCACCACCTTGGGAGCTCCGTCACTGGGACAGACTATTGAAACGGCCGAAGGCGAAGAGGTCAAACGCTACATGCATCACTATAATTTTCCCCCGTTTGCCACGGGTGAAACGGGCCGGGTCGGATCACCCAAGCGCCGGGAAATTGGACATGGAGCTCTGGCTGAGCGCGGACTGGTTCCGGTCATACCGTCTGAGGCGGTATTCCCCTATGCTATTCGCTTAGTCTCAGAAATCATGAGTTCAAACGGATCGTCCAGTATGGCTTCCACCTGTGGATCAACTTTGTCTTTGATGGACGCCGGAGTACCGATTATTGCCCCCGTGGCCGGAATATCCATAGGCTTGGTTGACAAAACATTACTCACCGATATTATCGGTCTGGAAGACCATTATGGAGATATGGATTTCAAGGTGGCCGGAACGGAGACCGGAATTACCGCTATTCAATTGGATACCAAAGTTGCCGGACTGACATTAGAACTATGTGAAGAAACTTTTGCCAGAGCCAGAGTTGGCCGGATGCAGATTATGGAGACAATGCTGGCTACCTTACCTAAATATCGTGATAATTTATCACAATATGCACCCAAGATTTCGACCGTCTCTATTCCTGTTGAAAAAATAGGTGAATTAATCGGTCCGGGAGGCAAGAATATCAAGAAACTGATGGCCGAATATGAAGTCCAGATTGATGTGGATGACAACGGTTCAGTCTTTGTCACCGGAGTGGACACCGAACAGACCAACAAAGTTCTGGAATATCTAAAGTCAATGGGCCGGGAAATTCAAGTGGGTGAAGTCTTTGAAGGGACAGTCATGAATCTGGCTGTTTTTGGAGCTTTTGTAAATATATTACCTGGTAAAGATGGTCTGGTCCATGTCTCGCGGATGAGTACTGAATATGTGGGTGATCCGGCGACTGTCGTTTCAGTTGGTCAAAATGTCAAGGTCTGGGTCACTGAAGTCACCCCCGAGGGTAAAGTCGGACTATCTATGCTTTTTGATGAAAATGGCAATCCGGCAGAAAAAGCGGTCGAGCCCCGTTCCGACCGGCCGATGGGACCGAGGCCATTTACTCCCAACCGCAGTTCCGCCAACCGTGGCAACGACCGCTTTAATGCCCCCAGAAGAAGATATTAAACTTGACATACAATAATACATATGATATTATGTATATATGAATACAATTCCTGTGATGGTATCAGCATCAGATTTACAAAGAAGCTCTAAAAGAGTTATAAGTTTGGCACAAAAAAACGACCGTGTATTAGTCTTAAATAACAATACTCCTCAAGTTGCCATAATAAGTATTAAAAAATTGGAAGAAATAATGAATCAAAACCGCCAATGGGAAAATTGGGACGCGATGGAAGCAATTCGCTCGGGTGAAGCCGATGAAAAAGCGGGTAAACTTATAAAACTTTCTCCCGATTTGCATGAATTGGTTGATGATTAAACAAATTTATACCACACAAAGATTCAAGAAAAAGCTAGGTTATTATGGTCGTGAAGAGAGAATTAATATTCAAGAAGATCTCTTATTTTTTATGGAAAAACCAGAAGACCCTGTATTTGACGTTCATCCCTTAAGAGAAAAATACGCTGGATATTTTTCTCTGTGCTTACATAGCAATTTAAGAATTATGTTTAAGTTTAAAAACTCAAAAATGACTGAAATTACACTTTATGACATCGGTGGCCACGAAATATATAAATAAGAAATAATCAATTAGTCCTATTAGTCCCCAACCCACAAGCAGAAGATATTTTAAAACCGGCTTTTTGAGCATCAGAGACATTACAAAACCATTGATCAGCTTCAAATCTTCTGAGGATCACGGCCGAATAATACGGACACTCAGGGGTGAGATA
>CAYITQ010000030.1:0-8357 GCA_964366335.1 uncultured Gammaproteobacteria bacterium | reverse complement strand
GCGAAAATTTACCTTGTCTACGCTGTAAAACAAAAATAGAAAAATTTGTCTTGGGAGGACGGGGAACGTATTATTGCCCTGTGTGCCAAAAATGTTAAATAAAATATCTCTGACAAATTTTAGAAATTATGCCAAGCGCGAGTTTGGGTTTGATAAAAACAATATTATTATCGGTGATAACGGAGCCGGGAAAAGTAATATTATGGAAGCCATATATATGCTTGCAACGGGAAAAAGTTTTCGCGCGGATTATGACAACGAGATGATCTTATATAATGCTCAGTGCTCAGTGCTCAGTGCTCAAAGTCCGGAAATAGAACTAAAAATAACAATATCTGATAGAAAAAAGTTTGAAGTAAATGGCATACCCAGAAGGCAGATTGATTTTGTGGGCAATATGAGAGCGGTCTTGTTCGCTCCGCAAGACATGGAGCTGGTTACCGGAAGTCCCGGAGGGAGACGACGCTATCTGGATTTTGTCATTACTCAAATGGACCGTGAATACCGGCGGTGTTTGATAAGTTATGAAAAAGGCTTACGCCAGCGAAACAAACTGTTATCTTTAATCCGTGAGGGCCTGGCTTCGCGCCACCAATTGTATTTTTGGGACAGACTTCTAATAAAAGACGGTGAATATCTGACGCTGGCCAGAGAAAGATATCTGGGAGATTTGGGAGATGGGGGGGATATGGGATATCGGGGGATATATGATAAAAGTATCATTACTCAAGAGAGACTAAAACAATATGAAGTGGAAGAAGTAGCCTCGGCCACGACTTTGGTAGGCCCGCATAGAGATGACTTTCAAGTATTGATGGATACTAAGGATGTCTCAAAATATGGCTCACGCGGCCAACAAAGAATGGCAGTCTTGGGGCTGAAAAAACATGAGGTCCAATGGCTCAAAGGCACAGAGGCTCAAAGCCCCTTATTGTTGCTGGACGATATATTTTCCGAGCTGGACCATAATCACCGGGAAGAAGTAATGAAATTAATAAGCGACTACCCGGGTCAGGTGATAGCGACTACGACAGATGAACACCTCTTGTCAAAGAACGAAGTATCGTATATCATTCTCAAGTGACAATTTCCTTGGGACTCTCTTATGATGACGTCTTGTTAATACCTCAAAAGACCGGGGTTTCTTCGCGAAGCCTTATCGACACTTCCAGCTTTTTATCCAAAAGAGTAAGACTTAATATTCCTATAGTCTCCGCCAACATGGATACTGTCACCGAAAGTCAGATGGCAATAACCATGGCTATGGCTGGGGGAGCGGGGATAATCCACCGTTTCTTGACTATTGAAGAGCAAGCCGCCAAAGTGGACCAGGTAAAACACTATGACGGCTTTATTCTGGATGAGCCGAGAACCCTTTTTGTCAATGATACTTTGGAGAAGGTTTATGAATTGATTGACCGATATGGAACAACGGGTTTTGTAGTAATTGACGAAAAAAGAAAAGTTGTGGGGATCTTATCTAAACGGGATTATTTGTTTGAAAAAAATTTCAAAACCACAGTTGGAAAACTAATGACAACCAGAGAAAAATTAATTACTAGCGGTCCAAAAACATCACGCGAAAAAGCCAGTGAATTATTCCGCAAATATAAAATTGAAAAATTACCAATATTAGATGCTAAAGACAGACTGTTGGGAGAAATTACAGTCAAAGCTTTGCTCAACGAACAAAAATATCCACTTTCCTGCCGGGACAAAAGGGGTCGGTTGATAGTGGGAGCGGCCGTTGGAGTAAAAGAACACGACAAGGATAGAGCCAGAGAATTGGTACGGGCGGGAGTGGATGTTTTGGTGATTGATATTGCCCATGGTCACTCACAGAGTGTTTTAGAGATGACAAAATATCTTAAAAAGACTTTTTCCGTAGATGTGGTAGCCGGAAACGTGGCTACACCAGCCGGAGTAGCGGATTTGGCCAAAGCCGGAGCCGATGGAATCAAAGTAGGAATTGGTGCCGGAGCCGTCTGTATAACCAGAATTGTTGCCGGTAGTGGCTATCCTCAATTCAGCGCGGTCATGGAATGTGCGGCAGAGGCAAAAAAATGGAAGTTACCCATAATTGCCGATCAGAGTATTAGGGCCGGTGGTGATATAGCCAAGGCTATGGGGGCAGGAGCAGGGTGTGTGATGGTAGGCACTCTTTTGGCGGGGACCGACGAAGCCCCGGGAAATATTGTGACCAAAAACGGAAAAAAATATAAAGTGACCCGGGGGATGGCTTCGTTGGGTGCCAATGCTGCCCGTAGAGTCAAAGATAATCCTCTGGATGAAAAAGTTTTGGAAGAGCTAAAAGAATATGTTGCCGAGGGAGTGGAAGCCTTGGTTCCTTATCGGGGGAAGGCGGAAGAAGTCTTGAATCAATTGGTGGGGGGATTGAGAAGTGGAATGAGTTATACCGGGGCTAATAATATTTTGGAGATGAAAAAAAAGGCCAGGTTTGTTCAAATAACATCGGCGGGAGTAAAAGAAAGTGGTGCCCATGATGTGGAAGTGATATAACAAATGATATAATCAAAAAATGAAACAAGAGATTGGACTAATAATTGATTTTGACAACGCCTTGGTTGCCACAAACTTTTTTATCGCGGAGCATTTGAAAAAAACTTGTCAAGGGCTTAATGTTCCTGAACCAGATAATGGTGTATTGACGGCTAAATTAAAAGAAAATCCGCCTTTTGAAAAAATATTCTCGGATTTGTTTGGAGAAAAAGCAGAAATGATATTGGCAGCATACCGAGAAAATGCCATGGAAACGCCGTATAGGGAAACCCTGGGAGGAAATGAGTTTGTGCAGACATTGTCCGGACAGGGAGTGCCTATGGTCATTGTTTCTAACAGGGTTAATAAATTGGAAGATAGACTGGTTCAGGCAGGATACAATCCGAAGTCTTTTCTGTCAATTATAAAAGCCGAGCCTGCAAAACCAGATCAGCACGCTTATGATTCGGCCATAGCTTTACTTTTCGGTAAACAAGTAATGATTATGGGTGATCACATGGATGATTATCTGGCTTGCCCCGATGACTTGCGGTCTAATTTTATTGCGGTTTTGACAGGATTGACAACTGTGGAGGAATTTGAAAAAGCCGGAGTGGCACCAGACAATATATGGCAGAAATTAGAAGCCCAAAGCCTTTTGGCAATCTAACAGCAATTACTTCTATCGATGGGCGTTTCCGTGGCCGGGTAGAGGGAATGGCTGAATATTTTTCGGAATATTCGACCATCAAAGGCCGGGTATTTGTGGAGATTGAATTCCTGATAGCTCTGTCGGGACTAATAAACATTCCACTCAAAAAGATCGAGATTAATAATCTGAGAAAAATTGCCAGCAATTTTGACGAAGAAGATGCAAGTACCGTTTGGAAAAAGGACGAGGAAATTAATCATGATACTAAAGCGGTGGAATATTTTTTGGCAGGAAAATTAAAAGAGATTGGTTTGGGGGGACTGATAAATTATCTTCATTTTGGGTTGACCTCGGCAGACATTGACAACACGGCTTTGGCTCTATCTCTAAAAGATTTTTGTGATCAAGTATTAGGTCCTAAATTAATAAATTTAGTAAGTTGTTTGAAAAAGACAGCCTTGGGTCAGAAGAAGCTAGTGATGTTGGCCAGAACTCACGGACAAGTGGCAGTTCCGACGACAGCCGGAAAAGAATTGGCAAATTTTGCCAATCGTTTAGAAATTCAACTAAAAAAATTAAGTAAAATTAAATTAGGTTCAAAATTAACCGGAGCCGTGGGAAATTATAACGCGTTGCTTGTGGCATATCCGGAGGTTAATTGGCCGGCTTTTTCCAAAAAGTTTCTGAATAATTTGGGTCTGGAAAGTTATTCCATGACCACTCAAGTAGAGCCATATGACCATAAGGTAGAATTTATTCAAGCGGTAAAGCGGATTAATCTGGTAATTATGGCCTTGGATGAGGATATTTGGCGTTATCTGGCTATTGGATACCTATCACTGCGTGATGACAAAGGTCATGTGGGATCTTCGACCATGCCCCAAAAAATCAATCCCATTGGTTTTGAAATGAGTGAAAATTATACTGCCTTGGCTAACGGGATTTTGGATGTCTTGGAAAAAAGATTGCCATTAAACCGCTGGCAACGCGATTTGACAGACAAATATTTGCTTCGGGATTTGGGTCAAGCTTTGTGTATGTCAGTTCTGGCATACGAATCGACGACCGAGGCATTGTCCAGAATTGGATTTAATCAAGGGGTGATCGAAAAAGATCTGGATGATCACTGGGAATGTATTGCCGAGGGGGTGCAAACTATATTGCGGACAACAGACTATACTCAGCCATACGAAAAATTAAAAGAACTAACACGGGGAAAAAAGGTGACGAAAGAAGATTATGAGAAGTTTATAAGGGAAATAGAAGTATCTGATGAAATCAGAAAAAAACTACAAAATCTCTCCCCGCAAAATTATGTAGGGCTAGCTATAAAATTGACGCAATCAAACAAAGGATTTTAATTACTTTTGAACCTTTGCAAGATAGACGGCATGAACGAATAAAGGATCGTCTGAATCGCTTGTCGAATAAATTCCAATTAATTTGTTATACTGATTGAAAACTCCACCCCCACTCATTCCAGGATATACTTGGTCGGATAAAGAGATGCCAAAATAATTTCCCCTGTATGATGTTGCGACACCTCTTGCAATTCGCAAATCAGAGCCAGCAGGATATCCCACGACACAAACTTCACAAGATTCTGTAAGCGGATTTAGATCTATAACTGCAGGAACAAAAGTGTGCACTAAGGAAACTGGAGATTCAACTATCGCCAAATCGATTGTTGCATAACTCAAATCTGAAGCTTCCCTTAATTTATCCAACCAAAATAACCCTTGAAATAATATACGTTCTATAGCAACAGCTTTTTGCCCAGTTAATAGTAAATCTGTTTGAGCCACATCTACCAATTGATGAGCAGAAAGGATGACATGTCGATCCGAGATTATCACACCCGAAGCCTGACCAACTTCATTATTTGGCGTACGATGCAAAACTTTAATGACAGTTTTTTCTAATTCCACCATAAGTTTAGTTATTGATTATTTTATATATTAACATATGATAGTCTTATGGTTACTGCAGTAATTGGTGCGCAATGGGGTGATGAGGGGAAAGGGAAAATTGTAGATTATCTATCAGCCAATGCTGATTATGTGGTTCGGTTTCATGGTGGAGCCGGAGCCGGACACACGATAGTCAATGACAAGGGGATTATTAAACTCCACCAGATTCCCTGTGGAATATTTCATAAAAATGCAAAAGTGGTTGTAGCCAATGGTGTTGTCATTGACCCCAAGGGACTGCTTGAAGAAATTGCTCAGCTGGAAAAACTAGGTATAAAAATGAAAGGCAGGTTATTTATTTCCCCACGGGCTCATGTGGTGCACCATTATCACAAAGTTCTCGATGGTATTTTTGATGATGCCAAGGGAGATTATAAAACTGCGTCAACAAAACGGGGCAATGGACCGGTCCATGCGGACAAAGTAAGCTACTACGGAATTAAACTTTATGATCTGTTGGACAGAAAGATTTTTCATCGCAAACTATCAGAGGTTTTACAAGTCAAAAACCGAATCATCAAAGAGTTTGGCGCCCCCCAGCTGGATCATGGTCAAATGCTGGAAGAGTATCTGGTTTATGGAAAAAAACTCAAACCGTATCTGGCCAACACTTTTGAAGTACTTAACAAAGCGATAGATAAAGGTCAAAATGTATTATTTGAGGGTGCTCACGGAGTGTTTTTGGATGTGGACTGGGGGACATATCCTTATGTGACCGCCTCCTCAATCTTGCCTTCAAATATTGGTGCCGGAGCCGGGGTGAACCCCCAAAAATTAAACCGGGTAATTGGAGTAGCCAAAGTTTATGTGACCAGGGTGGATACCGGAGCCTGCCCGATGCCGACAGAAATAAAAGGGAAAATAGCAGATGATTTGCGGACCAAAGCCAATGAATTCGGAGCCACGACAGGCAGACCGAGAAGAATTGGGTGGCTAGATTTGGTGCAATTAAGGTTCGCAAGGAAACTTTGTGGAATTACTGACCTGGCGATTATTAAAGCAGATATATTGTCCGGATTTAGACAGGTTAAGGCTTGTACAGCATATAGATATAAAGGGAAAATAGTTGATTATCTTGATATAGATACTGAAAATTTGCGGAAAGTGGTTCCGGTATATAAAGAATTCGCCGGCTGGGAAGGGGATTTTAGTAAAGTCCGTAAATTTGCCGATTTACCCAAAAACCTCAGAAATTATCTCGGTTTTATAGAAAAATTTGTTGGTGTACCGGTAAAAACTGTTTCAGTGGGACCAAGAAAAGAAGAGACGATAGTCAGATAACTTGCATTCCCCGCATAATTACCGTAGAATTACCTTAGGCGCCTTCGCACAAAGCTTCGGCGACCCGAGGTATGTACATACCAAAATACACAATTACAACCAGTATCCTGAGGCAAATTGGCCAGGTGGAGGCGGCCCGGGAAGTCATTGAAAATGCGCCTCTGGTACCCGATTGGGAAGCCCGGTTTCAGGATGATGCTCGGGCCAGGGTGGTTCACTTTGGCACGGCTTTGGAAGGAAATGACCTGACTTTTTCGCAAACCAAATCAGTCTTGGAGGGAAACGGGGAAGATATTGTGGCTAGGGAGCGTGATATTCAAGAAGTAATAAATTACCGGAAAGTCCTGGAATATATTGAAAAATTGGCTGACCGCAAATCTGACATAGTCTATACCAGAGAAATATTGCTGGATTTACACGGGCTTATCACCGATAAAATAATTGAGGCCGACCAGACCGGCTTTCGCGAAACCCAAGTGGTCTTGAAAAATTCTATAACCGGTGAAGTAGGGTTCCGCCCCCCCAGCTTTTTGGAAGTGCCGTTTTTGGTTGATGATTTTTTGCGCTGGATAAATAGTGATTATGGCCGAAAAGAACATCCCGTCCTGCGGGCTGGGATTACCCACTATATCTTGGCTGCTATTCATTCATTTATCGAGGGCAATGGCCGGACAGCCAGAGCATTGGCTACCCTAGTTCTTTTTTCCGAAGGCTATGATATCCGGAGGCTGTTTGCCCTGGAGGAATATTTTGACAGACATGCCGATGAATATTTTGGCAGTCTGATGGAAGTATCCAACCAGGCCAGGCGGCTTGAGGATCGTGACTTGACTCCTTGGCTGGACACTTTTACCAAAGCCTTGGCCGTGGAATTATCCAAAGTCAAAGATAAGGTCCGGGAGCTGTCGGTGGATATCAAAATCCGGGAGAAGCACGGTAAGCAAATTGGCCTTTCGGCCCGGCAAATGACTCTGGTCGAATACTTGAATGCCCATGGGGAAGTAACCATGGGGGTGGCACGGGAATTATTGTCGATGGTCTCGGAGGATACAATCTTGCGCGATCTAAAATATTTATTGGACAATGAAGTAGTGGTTAAAAAAGGCTCAACTAAAGGGGCGAGATATGTACTAAAAAAATAAATATGACACTTGACGCGCAAATGTTTTATATTATGTTGGCTTTGCCATCTTTGTTTGGCTTGACTCTGGTAGGTGAGGGGATATATAAAATGGCCACTTATCAAGAGGGGACAGTTAGTGTAATTTTGGGAACTTTGTTTTTAGTAGTCGTAGGCTTTAGCTATTTCTTTTTGAGAGGGTATCTAACATAAACTCAAAATTCAAATATCAAATGTCAAATCAAAATGGGTATAATTAGAGTATGAAGTTTGCGGAATTGGCAAAGTATTTGCAAAAACTGGAGGGGACGGCGGGGAGGAATGATATGACTGTCATCTTGGCCGAAATGTTTGCTAAGTGCGATCCCGAAGAAGCCAGGCTGATTGCCTATATGACTCAAGGTAAACTGGGCCCGGCCTACAAATCGCCCGATTTTGGAGTGGCGGACAAAAGCATGCTCAAGGCCCTCGGTCCGGAAGCAAAAATTATATTTGATAAAGTGGGAGACTTGGGATTGGTAATAGAAAAACTCAAATCACAAATGACAAATGACAAATCAAATTCAAATATCAAAATTCAAGAAGTTTATAAAAAATTATGGGAAATAGCTGAGACAAAGGGAACCGGAAGCCAGGAAATAAAACAAAAATTAATTGCGGATTTAATATCTGATTTAGATCCGGTGGGGGCCAAATACGCCGTCAAAATGATATTGGGAAAACTGCGGACTGGTTTTTCAGACATGACAGTTTTGGACTCTCTATCTTGGATGTTGGTAGGCAGTAAAAAACTAAAATCACAAATAGAGAATATGTACAATGTCAGGGCGGATTT
>CAYITQ010000029.1:0-8838 GCA_964366335.1 uncultured Gammaproteobacteria bacterium | reverse complement strand
CAGTTTGCAAATATTTCAAAGATCCGAGGATCAGATGGCACATGGGAGCTGATCGCAGGATCTATTTTTTGTTTCTATGTCCAGAACATATATCAAAGATTTATCAAATAAAATTGGTCAAGAAGCCATAATAAAAGGCTGGGTTTCGGTGGTGCGGTCGCAAAAAGAAATTACATTTTTGGTAATACGAGATATTACTGGGACTGTACAAGCAGTCATATTAGAAAAGTTGCCAAAAATTACTTTGGAATCAGTGGTGGCAATAACTGGCCAAGTTGTAGCCAATACTCAAGCGCCAAACGGTTTTGAAATAAAGATAAAAAAACTAGAAATTTTATCTGCCGCGGATCCGGAATTGCCAATTCCCGTGGTTGAAAAAGGTGGGGTAGAGACTGATCAGGCCAAGCGACTAGACTGGAGATGGTTAGATTTACGAAAGCCTCAGAATGCCAAGATATTTAAAGTTTGGACTGTTATGGAAAACGCTTTCCGTCAATATTGTGTGGCAAACAATTTTATAGAAATTCATTCGCCCAAGATTGTGGTCACCTCGACAGAGTCGGGATCGGAATTATTTGAAATAAAATATTTTGACCAAAAAGCATATCTGGCTCAATCACCCCAGCTGTACAAGCAGATGGCTATGGCCGCGGGCTTTGAAAAAGTATTTGAAGTGGGTCCGGTTTTTCGGGCCAACCCATCTTTTACCTCCCGCCACGACACCGAATTTACCATGTATGACATCGAAATGTCTTTTATAGACTCACACCACGATCTAATGGCCGAAGAAGAAAAGATGATGCATTTTATGTTCGAATCTGTCAACAAAGAATATCCAGTAGATATCCCGTCCTTGCCGTTTCCCAAGTTGTCATTAAAAGAAGCCAAAGAAATACTCAAGAAATTGGGGATAGTCAGCGATAGAGGTGAAGACATGGGTTCTGAAGAAGAAAAAGCCATAGCTGTTTATATCAAAGAAAAATTTGGACACGATTTCGTGTTTATTTACGACTATCCAGCATCAGTTAGAGCTTTTTACAGCATGCGACACGATGACGATCAGACTCTTTCCAAGAGCTTTGATTTACTATATCGGGGGTTAGAGATTACCAGTGGGGCCCAACGGGAGCACCGCTATGACCAACTGAAAAAACAAATTTTAGACAAAGGTTTTGCCGAAAAACCATTTGAGAGTTATCTAAATTTTTTCAAGTATGGTTGCCCGCCACACGGTGGCTTTGCTCCAGGACCATCTCGCCTATTAATGAAAATTATGGGTTATAATAACGTCAGAGATGTTACTTATTTATATAGAGGAGTAAACCGCCTGACACCATGACCAGAACACTAATTTCAGACACAATAAATAAAATAGGTGAAACGGTCCAGATCAAGGGCTGGGTGAACACGCGCCGTGATCATGGCAAGATTGTCTTTATCGATGTCCGTGACCGCTCCGGCCTTTTGCAAGTGGTTCTCTCTCCAGACTTGGCCGGCAGTTTGCATTCAGAAGATGTGGTAGCTGTCGAAGGGTTGATAAAGCTTCGTCCCGAAAAACTAATTAATCCAAAATTGCCAACGGGTACTGTTGAAATGAATGCAGAAAAAGTTGAGATTTTAGCCAAATCAGCGGAGTTACCCTTTGATATGGGCAAGGAAACATTGGATCTAGAATTACCCACGCTTCTTGATTACAGATCTTTGACTATGAGACATCCCAAAGTCCAGGCAATTTTCAAAGTTCAGGCGGTAATTATAGATGGTTTTAGAAAAGCCCTCCAGGCCCGTGATTTTCTGGAATTTCAAGCCCCCTGTATTACTCCGGCAGTTGCCGAAGGAGGAGCCGAGGTTTTTAAGGTAAAATATTTTGAACACGAAGCTTATCTAACTCAAAGCCCCCAGTTATATAAGTCATTATTGGTAGGTGATTTTGAGCGGGTGTTTAGCGTCAACAAAGTTTTTAGAGCCGAACCCAGTGTTACAACCAGACATTTGACTGAAGTAGTAAGCCTGGATGCAGAATTTGGATTTATCGAATCCTGGGAAGAAGTTCAGGAGATGGAAGAGTATGTCATAAGATTTATATTTGACGAAGTGGCAAAGAGATGTCAACGCGAATTGGATATGTTTGGCGCCACTTTACCAAAACTGTCCGACAAAATTCCCGTTATCAAACTCCGCGATGCTCAAGAGATAATATATAAGCGGACAGGCCGCGATATCAGAGCCGAAAAAGATCTCGATCCCGAAGGCGAGCGCGAAATATGCAGGTTTGCCCTTGAAGAAAAAGGATCGGACTTGGTATTTGTTTCCCATTTTTTGACCAAGAAAAAACCCTTTTATGTGTTCCCGGATCCCAATGATCCGACTTACGCTTACAGCGTCGATTTGATAGGCCGCGGAGTCGAGTGGTCTAGCGGAGGTCAGCGGCTCAACGATTATCAGCAGATTTTAAACAATGCCAAAGAATGGGGAGTCCGCGCCGAAGATATTGAAATGTATTTGCAGTCATTCCGCTATGGAGTTCCCCCTTTGGGTGGTTTTGCTCTGGGTGCAGAACGGATGACCATGCACATATTGGGCCTTAAAAATATCCGTGAGGGGACAATGTTTCCCAGAGACATGGAAAGAATTGATGTCAGTCTACGAAAAAATAATCCAGTTACTGGACAGTAATAATATTAAATATCAGGCGCTGGAGCATGAGCCGACGCCGACCTGTGAAGATTCAGCCCGGGTTCGGGGTACGAGTATGGATCAAGGTGCCAAGGCCCTGATTTGTTTTGGTGACAAAAAACCGATATTGATAGTTCTGCCGTGTTCCAAAAAACTGGATGCCAAAGCTTTCAAAAATTTGTTTGGAGTCAAAGACCTGCGTTTTGCCACGCCGGATGAAGTCGAAAATCTGACAGGATTACAAATTGGTGCCATTCCCCCCTTTGGCCATTTGTTTGACATGAAAAATTATGTTGAGGAGAGTTTGGGACAAAATGAAACTATAGCTTTTAATGCCGGAGATAGGTGTAAATCGATAATAATGAAATATATTGATTATGAGAGGGTTTGTGGCAGTATAATAGGTCAATATGCCGCACAAACGCAGACCGCAAATTAAGAAGATTCTCCCAAAGACTGATGTGTTTATTATATTTGTAGTTGCTCTAACTGTTTATATAGTTTCAACATATCGTGATTATAGCTTTGGTTGGATAAAACCATTACAAAAAACAGAAGTTCAGTTTCTAGTCTCCGCAAGACCCATCCCAAAATCTAATTTTTCAAATCCCCAAGTTTCCGCCCGGCATATATTTGTTATGGATAGGGCAAGCAAAACCGTGCTCTGGAATAACCGGGCTGAAGAAGTTATATTTCCGGCTTCGACCACCAAAATGATGACTGCCTTGGTTGCTTTAGATGCGTTTTCATTGGATCGGCAGATAGAGGTAACGCGGGAATATCCCTTGGGTCAATATGTAGGATTTAAACAGGGCGATAAATTGACTGTGGATCAATTGTTATATGCACTACTAATTCAATCGGGTAATGATGCTGCGGAAATATTGGCAGAAAATTTCGAGGGGGGCAGACCTGCCTTTATTGCCGCCATGAATGAGAAAGCCAAAGGATTAAGGCTTTTCAAAACTCATTTTGTAAACCCATCGGGCCTTGATGAATATGGCCAACAATCCAGTGCTATAGATTTGGCCAGACTAGCAGATCTTGCTATGGAAAAATACGAATTTGCCAAGATTGTGGCTATGGAAAACGCAGTGATTACGACCGAAGGACAGGATCAATATATTGTCAAAAATGTCAATGAACTCTTGGGAAAAGTGTCGGGAGTTTTGGGTGTCAAAACCGGATATACAGTGGGGGCGGGACAATCCTTGGTGACTTTGGTAAACCGGGATGGTCACGAAGTAATATTGTCGGTACTAGGAAGTGACGACCGGTTTTCTGATACCAAAAAGCTTATTGATTGGGTTTATGAAAATTTTACTTGGGTTGTGCCAGATCCACATACTCAGGAGCTACCGCTTGGACGTAAGCCGTAAAACCGCCGTCACCTTCAAATACATAGACGGGTTGAAGAAATCTCTGGGGATAGTCCGGTTCAAAATATGCCAGGCTAGCCGAGCGGACAACAACAGAGGTTCCGGCGCTTTTGGCAATATATCCTCCACCCTGTATCAACTCTTCCCAAGCCGATTGAACCGGCTTTAAAGGATAGGTAGCAAAATCATTATCTAGTGTTTTGGAATAATTGTAATTGGCCAAAATTACTTTGCGTCCCTGATTTCTGCCCGAGCCAAAGGTAATATTAATAGGCGAAGAAATAGCCGTAGAAGTGACAAATTTCAGATTATCGCGGTCAATCCGGTAGAGATCAGCCCGGACAAAATTTGCCTCGGATGGGGCAATGGCCGCGATCATGTTTTCTCCACGCGCCGTCAGATAAGTAATGTTGATACGGGAATCAGAAATGTCCCCCGGCAAAAGCCCCAGATTTTGGAAGAAAGATTTGGACTCGCCCGTTATCTGATTTTGATCAGCAATCACATTGGCAGAGGAGATTTCAGTATCTTGTTCCCAATCATATTTATAGTTAATATTATCGGAAATAATATCGACGACCAGAGACGCATTTTCCAGACTGTGAGTAAATTTATAGGTGCGATCATTGATCTGAACCGGATTTTGGACAAAACCTAATGATTTGGCTTTGGCCTTAATTTTGTCCAAAGCCAGAATCCGGGATTTACTGGTTTCGACGAAATATACCCGGCCAATGTTTGGTAAAGTAGGTAGTACTCCGCGGATTGTTTCCAGGCGCATTTGGGGCTTGTAAGGCTCCAGAGGTAAATCCCAGGCGAGTGTAGGCAGTTTTCCGTATCTGACGGTTGGTGGTGGCGGGGGCGGAGGCCAGAGGGCCAGATAGATTCTTTTGGAAAGACGCCAGACGAACGGAGTAATCATGACGATCAAAATGACGATAATACTCCACTTAATAATACGGCGGGTATAAAAGCTTACTTCTGTGAGTGTTGCCATGATACAATTTATTGTATATGGTTCGCACCAGATTTGCACCTTCACCTACGGGGTTTCTGCATATAGGCAGTCTGCGGACGGCTCTTTATGCCTATGTTATGGCCAAACATGCCAAGGGACAATTTATACTTCGGATCGAAGATACTGATGTCAAACGCGAAGTAGAAGGTAGTATTGAAAGTCTAAAATCCACTTTAGAAAAGTTTGGCCTCAATTGGGATGAATTTTATTTACAGTCTGGGAGACTCGCGATCTATCAAAAGACTGCCAAGAAATTGGTGACTGACGGCCACGCCTTTTATTGTCAATGTCCGCCCAGAAACGCCAAGACAGACGGTTTTTCCCAAATTCTTCGGGATCCTTGCCGTGACAAAAATTTGAATTCCGGCGCAGTTAAACTTAAAGTACCGGATGGTGAAAATGTTTCATATTTTGATTTTGTCCACAAAAAAGAGATTTCCTGGGATACCACCGGAGTTTATGACGCCACTCTTTTAAAAACAGACGGATACCCGACCTATCATTTGGCCGCTATGGTGGACGATCTTGATATGAACATTACGCATATCTTGCGCGGTCACGATTGGATGCCCAGCACGCCAATTCATCTTTTAGTTTTCAAATATTTGAGAGGAACTAAACCTGAAATTGGGCATCTCTCGGATATTCTGAATGCGAAGACGGGTAAGAAATTATCAAAAAGACGTGACTCGGTATTTGTGGAGGATTTTGTCAAAGATGGTTATTTACCCGAGGCTTTATTGAATTTTGTCATGCTTTTGGGCTGGGCGCCCAAAGACAACCGCGAGTTGTATACTCTTTCCGAATTTGTCCAGGAGTTTGATATCAATGGCTTTCAGGAATCCAACCCCAGATTTGAAGACAATAAACTAAAATGGTTCAATGGCCATTATTTAAGACAAAAGTCTGACGATGAACTAATTAAGCTGATTGATTTTCCGGATAAAGCTAAATTAAGGCAGATATTACCCTTGATTAAAGATCGTCTAATTACTTTGTCTGATTTTTCATCTCTAACAAATTTCTTTTTTACGGCACCAGAAATTCCAAAAGACTTAATTTATTCTAAAGACCACCTGCAATTTGCCATAGACAATCTTGACAAATTACTAAAAGGTGAGCTGATAGAAGACATAAAGGCCAAAGGCTGGAAAGTGGGCGATTTCTTTATGAGTATCAGAATTTCTATTTGTGGTAGTAAATCAACCCCACCGATTATCGAAACAATGCTAGTATTAGGTAGAGATGAATCAATCAAACGACTTATTGCGGGCCAAGCTAAAAGTTAAGCATTTAGCATCCCAAGCTAGACTAAATAAGTTTCTGGTATCTACGGCCGTGGCCGGAACACTCTTCTTTACTGCTCCCGCGGTGGCATCTCTTGCTAGCCAGCCACCTGAAGAAATAGTCTCCGATATTACCATTGGTCCGAGACAAAAATTATTATTGGATTTGAAGGCAACTCTGCCACCGTCACTGGAAATTCTTAATCCAGATCTCGAGACAAAAATAAGTAATATTTTGCGGGAAGACCTTGGTATCAAAGCCTATGCCGAGTTCGAAAATGAACGCTTAAATCGCAGTTATGGACTGATTGGCGCCGAGCAACATTTGGTGAGATTTCCCGGAGATACGATAGATCAGCATGGTCAATTTTTACAATCAGGAATTGCCCCCGGCCGGGGAGCCTGGGGATATATTAATGATCCGGAATATGAAAAATATTATGTGGCGGTTCAGACATTGTATTTGCCGGATTGGTCAGCTAGGCTGTCATATTTGCGGGATTGGTACAAATACCGCAAAGTCGTAGTGGTCAATCCGGTTAATGCCAAGAGTATTGTGGCGGTAATTGGGGATTCCGGGCCGGCTTCATGGACAGGTAAACATTTTGGCGGCAGTCCCGAAGTCATGGCCTATCTGGAACTAAATTATGGCAAACAAAAAGGAGCTGTGATATTATTTTTTGTAGATGATAAAAATAATCAAGTTCCTTTGGGACCTTTAGAAAGCAAATTAGATTATGACTAAAAATACCTTTTACGATCATCTGTTAGATCTTTCTGACTTAGAAAAACATTTGGGGAAAGACGAAGAGTTAATGCTCATTGCCAAAAAAACTCTCAGAAATCATGCCCTAGTATCAATCCTACAAGTCTTGCCCAAGGATAAACATGATCAATTTTTACAAGAGTTTGTTAAGTCACCGCATGATCAAAAGCATTGGACTTGGCTAAAAAATGAAATTAAAGATGACTTAGAAAAAGTCATCAAAACAGAAGTTGCCCGGGCTAAAAAAGAAATTCTTGCGCAATTAAAATAATGCTAATTCCCAGAGTATTGAGAGCAAATGAAAGTAATAAGAATTCTTTTTGAGACATTTTAGAAATACCTAAAAGAGAGACACCCAGTTCGTCAGGCAGAGGTGAAGCGATAATCAGAGCCCCGAGAAGCGGCATAAACCAGTGAAAATATTTGGTGTGCAAAAGAGTTGTCAAATGACGGTTTCCAAATATTGCATAAACCTCTTTGATTTCGCGGGAAAGATCATCGCGGACAAATCTGAATATAAAATAATTAGTAATAACGGCTCCAAAGCCCGCTGTGACCGCAATTTGCCAGATGGGCAGACTGTGGGCAAGTGACAGTAATATTATTGTTCCTGATACCACCGTAAATGCCGAAGCAAACATGATTCCGCCAACAAATGCTCCCAACAACCCATATGCTGCAAAGTCTTGCGATCTAAGTAACCATGCCACCACCAATCCCAAAATCAATAAAATCAAATTCACATGTCTCAAGACAATCTTTTTCTCCATAAATTTATTATAACTCTTTTTTAGCCTTCACTAACCAAAGATATACGATGAAGCTGACGATGTCCCGCAAATTAGCCAAAAAGAAAAAAGGTTACGATTTTAAGGCAGCTGAAAAAAAGTTAGGAGTTGTTTACTAGGAAATTCCAGTTTACCGTCTTTTTCTAAAGACTATTCTAAACAAAAATAAAAAAATGAAGATAACCGAAACGACTAGCAATCCATATATCATTTCTGGGGCCGTATTAACTCCGGTAAATATTACCATGAACCCACCTATGGCCAGCAATCCGACTATTAACTCAAAAGTTATTTTTAACCAAGTTAGCATAAAGAGACTTTAACACTTATGCCAACACCTTTACAGAGAGTCGCCGTATGTGTAAATAATCCCACCTTTCAGGTGGGATTTGCAATAATTTCTATACCAAGCCTCGCGGCTTCGATAATCAGATATTCTTGGATCGCGCGCGCGGCTCTAAATTCATTTCCTTGAAAGTCCAATAATTTTTCTCGGTGTTTGAGATACTGTTTTTTATGCTTGGTTTCATCAAGGGTGACAAGTAAGATTGGTTTGCCAAATCTTAATAATGAATTAGGGTCGAGAAACGCTCCTTCCATGATTAGGTCATCATGTTTCATGATTTCTTGTTCGACGGTTTCTCGATATGTGTCTCTTACCAATAATAATCCCTTGATGACATTTTTAGTCGTCAGTTTGCCAAATATTTCATATGCAAGACAAGTAGATAATTTTGGCAAAGGCCCTTTCTTTAATTTGTCGGCTTCAAATACTAGAAGATTTAATTTTTTTCCTAGAAGTTTTGAATAATAAGTCTTTCCTGAGCCGGGAACACCATAAATAAAGATTTTCATAATTATTCCAGAAACCTGCCTTTCAGTTTGACAAATATGGGAATGATAATGGCAAAGCCCAAAACCCCAA
>CAYITQ010000028.1:0-9986 GCA_964366335.1 uncultured Gammaproteobacteria bacterium | reverse complement strand
AACCCAAAGTCAAATGAAAAAACCACATTACTGTGGTTTTTCCAACCCTTTCGGGGCGTAGAGAATTGAACTCTATCCTCACCGACCCCATCGGCGAATTCTACCGTCAAACTCCGCCCCGTTCCCCACCAATTTTACCAAAACATTTTTGAATTAGATATAATAAATTGATCTTGCGTGTGGAGGCCGTTTCCACCACGGGCGGATTAGCTGAAGCTTAACAATTCTACCCGCCCCGATTGGAAATTTCCAATTAACACATTTTTCTCACGGTCGAAATAAAAGTGGGCGAGGGTTAAACTCTTGGATTATTTATCCAAATCAATATCTGATTCCTCCACATCGATCCCCCAAATTATGATATTCTGGCCGTTTTTGACTTGCAATAAATTCGCTAACCCTTGTGATATTAAAACATCGTCGGGAATTCCGGGTCTAGGGGCCCACTTTATATTTGCTTTAATGATTTTAGGTTTGGGTTCTTCTGTGTCAAGACTGACATAACAATTTATTTTACCCGTAGAAAAATCAAGAGAACTAATATCATAAAGTGCGTAAAACGGGAGAATTTGATCAGTATTAATAGCAATTGTTGCCTGATCTCCTTTTACAACCTTAACCGCTGTTACTAAACTTGCACTCTTAGATCCAAATCTATCTTCAAAAGCTTCCAGAAGATCCCCACCATGCCAACCCGCACTTAATAAACCCGTAGTAAATTTTAAAACTAGCCCATCCTTAATACCAACCAGAAATTCCACCGCCTCATGTAAATAAAAGGAGGGTTTTGCTGTTGGATCATATTCTAAATGACCAAGCTCACTCATGGTAATGATGTTAATGTGTGTGTATGTGTGTCAAGCCCCGATTTGAGTCACCTAATTTCCTCCTGAAAGCCATTCGTTGTGTCATGAGAAAATCCTCCTGAAAGTTGGTTGGACTTTCTGTTTCCAAGGAGGTGAAATTTACTTGATAAGACAAGATAAAACTTCAGTAGTCCGGGCCTTCTCGGCCGAGTACAAGCAAGCCAGAAAAGGTGGAAAAACTCTGCTTTTAAACAAGTTAACTAAAATTACGGGGTATAGCCGTAAACATTTACAGGAAATTCTTCCCAATCTACCACTCAAACACCGTATCAGAAGAGTCAGACAGTCACCATATTTTGGGGTTTTTAAACTCCTCAAAAAATTGTGGGTGATTTCCAATTACTCTTGTGGTACTAGATTAGTACCCATGATTCCAGTGTATTTGGAATCATTAAAG
The DNA here is from genome assembly GCA_964366335.1 of uncultured Gammaproteobacteria bacterium. Classification (GTDB taxonomy): domain Bacteria; phylum Patescibacteriota; class Microgenomatia; order CAZETR01; family Amesbacteraceae; genus JACRNA01. The sequence continues at coordinate 8,723 of CAYITQ010000028.1, read as the reverse complement.
AGGCATGAAAAATGGGTAGTCTTACCAGAAGAGAAAAAATTGCTGCTGTCTGTTTCTGCCAGAACAGTTCTCAAAAGGCCTGGCCTTTCAAAGTTATCCACAATTAAGACAACAAATTCACGGTCGTGATAAAAATGTGTTAATAAAATTTTTGATGAAGAGTTGTTTCATTCGTAGAAGGATTCGATTTTATGATATAATTTATAAATGAGCGTAGATAGTGCATCAGAGAAAATTGACGTAGTTTCTGGTGATCCTTGGAGCAACCTGGGGAAAGATTTTGTTGTTAATGTAGGCACATTACCAACAGCGATTCTTCAGTGGTCACAACGATTAATCACTCCTGAAGAGAGAAAAAAAATAAGACTAACTTATGCCTCAACAAGTTGGTTTAACAGCCCAGAATTAAGTCCTCGCGGAAATGGGGGAACAGGAGAACCACCCAAATTAACTTTTGTTACACTTACAAAGTGTGTATTAATATTTACAGATATCGATGGAACACCCTACCCAATACCTATGATCGTACGGTCTGAAAATAATGATGACATTCAAAGGATGATTTTGGAACTTGACGAAAGAAAATTATATAAAGGAAATCCGAAAGATTCATTTGCATTATCATCAACTAAATTAGTTGCACCAATCCAAGTACTGGCTCGAGCAGACAGAGTGTTAAGAACCATTGGTGAAGAGCGACACGAGCACGATCTTCGTGTAAAGTGGGATAACCCTCATGGAGAAAGCGGTGAATTTCCTTCGGAATGGGGGTCAGTAAGTAGAACTACAAAGGGATTTGGTCAAACTCCAGAGAGTTTTGCTCGAGCATTGTGGCTTGCATCAAATGCAAATTTAAAACTTAAACTCTAGCGTTTGGGGGAGGATTTTTGGCGGCCCTCCTTCGCTTACAGCTTCGGGGGGCACAGCGGGACTTGCCGACATTGATAGAAATAAATGATATAATTTAAATATGAAAAATAAACTTAGATTAAGTTATCTAAAATATCAGAAAAAGTCCGTGGGTATAAAAACCGCACTTGATTTTCTGCGTTCATTTATGCCAGAAATGATTTTTCGTACCTTCAAGCTTGAAGGTGAACCTGTAACTAGAAAAATGATTAAGACCATATTTTGATGACCAAATCGAGTTCTACTAAACCAAAAGGCGCAACATTTTATCTTGAAAGGCGTCGCCTTTCAAAGTTATCCACAATTAAGACAATAAGTTCACGGTCGTAGAATAATGTATTGATAAATACAGGTTGGAGTTTAGACTTATAGCAAATCCCACCTGAAAGGTGGGATTAATTACCGGAAAAATTAATCTCAACTGCGATTTTGAAATTTAGCATTAATATTCCCCTCTGAGTCGAATAAAGGTCTATTTTCCAAAATTTCATAAAACGACTGAAGAAATTTAAATTCCGCAAATGTTAACCATCCAAACAAATTTCCAAATGCAGGGATTATAGGTCTAATGGGCGATATATTAAAGAATTGATCTGGAGTCGAAAGGCTGATTCCGAGCTCTTGTATACCCAATTTTTTTAATTCATAAGCCTCTATTCTGTTTAATAATTGGGTTTGAACTCTGCCAATTCTTTCAAGTTGATTCAATATTAGATATAGTGCCAATTCTTTTACCATATTTAGCGTTTGGGGGAGGATTTTTGGCGACGGGATTTGCCGCCGGTGCCGACCATCCGGCGCTGGCGCTCGCGGGAGTCCCGGGTCATCAGGCCCGCATGGCGAAGCAAAGTCTTGTATTCTTCTTTTGCCTGGGCCAGAGCCCTGGCAATTCCCAAAACCAAAGCATCAAGTTGGCCTTCTTTGCCACCTCCGGCCACCTTGGCCGAAACGTCATATTTTTTGGCATCAGTTGTAACAAACGGCAGATTGTATATTTTTTTGGCAAATTCACCGGGGAAGTAAGTCTCAACCGGCTTGGCATTGACAACAATTTGTCCTGTACCGGATGACAGACGTACCGAAGCTACTGCCCGCTTACGCCTACCAACGGTTTTTTTAAGAATTTTTGGATTTGAAATACTGCTCATAGGGATTGGTGTCACCAATAATTAAATGGAGACGAGTCATCATTTTGTCACGCAATTTGTTTTTTGGCAACATACCGTTGACCGCGTGTTCCAATAATCTATCGGGGTGTGCCTCCCGTATCTGAGACACCGATAGTTTTTTTACTCCGCCTTTGTATCCGGAATGACTGTGATAGCGCTTGGCGATTTCTTTGGTTCCGGAAAATTTTATTTTTTCGGCATTTACAACCACGACCTGATCACCGCTGTCTATATGCCGGGCAAAAGTTGGCTTGTCTTTGCCCATTAATAATTTGGCGATTTTGGTACTCAAACGGCCTAATGTCTGACTATCGGCATCCAATAGATGCCAAGCTCGGAATATTTCTGCCGTTTTGGGGCTAAAAGTCTTTTTCATAATTACTCAAAAATAAATTCCATCCGCACCATAGGGGCATTGTCTCCTACCCGGAAACCCTTTTTGATAAGTCTTGTGTATCCTCCATTTTTGGATTTAATTTTTGGAGCAATTTCATGACTTAGCTTCTCAACTAATTCTTTATCAGAAATTACAGCTTCTATCTGGCGTAGGTCAGCTACCGTCCCGCGCCTGGCCTTGGTAATCAGATCTTCGACTAAACCGCGAACCGCTTTGGCTTTGGCTTCGGTAGTCTCTATCGCGGAAGACCTGATTAGAGCCCCAACCAAACCTTTTAAAAGTGCTTGGCGCTGATTGGTATCCCGACTTAATTTTGTACCAAAAACGCTATGAATCATGATAAATTAGGGCAGTATTAAACCACGCCCTGAAAGCGCGGATTCAATCAACTTTACCGATTTGCTACCTACATTCTTGACTTTGGCCAATTCTTCCCTGGAAGTCCCATAAAGATCGGCAACCGTGTCAAAGCCGGCTTTTTGTAAAGCATTGGCAATCCTAGTCGGTAAATCCAATTCTTCGATAGACAAGGCTCCGCCCACCGAGGATTTTTTGTCACGGGAAATGGGAGCATCTGCGACTTCCGTCGCTACCTGGGGCGTAACAATCATCCCAAAATATTCAACTAAGGTTTCTGATGCAGTCTTCAGCGCGTGTGTGGGCGTAATGGTACCATCAGTCGTGATATCCAAAATTAATTTATCAAAGTTGGTCATCCTGCCTACCCGGGTCGCTTCGACCGTGACATTGACCCGGACCACCGGAGAAAACATGGCGTCGGTAGGAATTACGCCGACTGTGGTACTTTTTCGGTCATCTGCCGGTGAATACCCATAACCCATTTCCACACTGGCCTCAATTTCCAATTTGGCGGTCTTTTCGGTCAGATTGGCAATCACTAAGTCGGGATTGGCAATTTCAACGCCGGATGGACATTCAAAATCTGAAGCGGTTACCGGGCCAAGACCTTTGGCCGAAAGAACCATCTTTGCGGGCTTATCCGATGTGGACATGACTTTGATTCTCTTGATATTTAAGACCAGATGAACCAAATCTTCGGCCAGTCCGGGAAGTGTGCTAAATTGATGATTGGCTCCGGTAATGCGGATAGAAGTAATGGCTGCTCCGGGAATGGAGGAATATAAAACGCGCCGAAGCGATGTACCCAAAGTGTGACCAAAGCCTTGAGGCAATGGTTCACAGACAAAACGGGCACTATTTTTGTCAGTAAAGCTTGTATGAATTGAAAATTGTGGTTTCATCTGGAATAAAATTCAACAATTAATTGTTCGGTAATACTTTCGACAACATCAGCCCGGGTAGGAAGAGCGGTAATCCGTCCCATCATGCCCTGCCGGTCCAGCCAAGCCGGAACTGCCAAATTTTCCCGAGACCGGACCAATGATTCAGAAAGACTGATCTCGTCTCCTATCTTGACCCGATAAGATGGAATATTCAGCTTTTTTCCGTTTACTTTGACATGACCGTGACCCACCACCTGGCGGGCCATATTCCGGGTGGGCACGAGCCCTAGCCGGTATATTACATTGTCTAATCTCAATTCCAGCAATTGAAGCAAAGCTTCGGCCGTATTTCCTTTGGTTCTGCTAGCCTCGCTAAACATCCGACGGAATTGTCTTTCCATTATACCATACATCCGGCGGACTTTCTGCTTCTCCCGCAATTGACGGCCATAATCAGACACTTTTCTGGTTCGCTTGGCTCCGTGCTGACCCGGAACTTGGGTAGAACGGCGCAATTTGTGGCCCTTGCCAAACAAATCCACACCTTCACGCCTTGATAATCTATTTTTTGGTCCTACATAGTGTGCCATAACTTATAAAATGAACATAATTTCGAATTTCGAATTTCGAATTTCGAATTTATAATTAAATGTTATTACCATCTAAAATGGGCGAAGGCTTTGTTGGCTTCGGCCATCCGATGAGTATCTAACTTCTTTTTTACAGCAGCGCCCAAATTATTGGTTGCATCCATAAGCTCGGCTACTAATTTTTCGGCAAAGGTGTGATACTCGCGGCTCGGCCGGGCTCTAGAGGCAGTAATCAACCACCTAATTGCTAATGCTTCTCGCCTATCGCCTCTGACCGGAGTCGGTACTTGATAAGCAGCTCCCCCAATCCGTCTGGCTTTGACTTCCATTTGAGGCTTGATGTTGTCCAAACTTAATGTAAACACTTCCAGAGCATCTTTTTCGGTCTTTTGGGCCAACAGTTGCATCATTTGATAGACCTGTTTTTGAGCCACCGATTTTTTGCCGTCTTGCATAATCCGGTTTATAAACCGGGAAATCAGCGGACTATTGTAGACCGGATCGGCTGTTAATTGACGTTTGATACTGGGTTTTGATCGCATATATTTTTTTTAGGAAGCCGCGGCTGTAGCCGGGCCACTTACTGACTTGGCACCGTAGCGGGATCGGCCTTGCTTGCGGTTTTGGACCCCACCGGCATCATATTTGCCACGGATTATATGATATTTAACTCCCGGTAAATCTTTGACGCGGCCTCCACGAACCAACACAATACCATGCTCGGCTATATTATGTCCAATTCCCGGAATGTAGGCGGTTATTTCAATTTTATTTGACAGACGGACCCGGGCAATTTTCCGCAGAGCTGAATTTGGCTTTTTGGGGGTCATAGTCTTGACGATGGTCACCACTCCGCGCTTGTAGGGATTCATGTTGGACATTGATTTGCGGGACTTGGAATTGAATGACCGCCTCAGAGCCGTGGCCCTGACTTTACCAAGTTTCGGTTTACGGCCATGCCTGACCAGCTGATTAATTGTTGGCATAAAAGGCCCTCTCGGGACTGGTTGGAATTAACCGGCCAATAATCACATTTTCCTTAAGTCCCATCAGATTATCAATTTTGCCTTCAACGGCAGCCTCGGCCAATTGACTCGTAGTCTCGATAAACGAAGCGGCCGAAAGCCATGAGGCGGTCTTTAAGGCCGATCGGGTAATTCCCAAGACGACGACCTGAGCCGTGGACGGTTCGCCTCCGGCGGCCAGAACTTTGGCATTTTCATCTTCAAATATTGCCCTGTCCAGAACATCTCCCGGTAAAATATTGGTGTCTCCCTGGGTCAGGACTCTGACCTTGTCGCTCATTTTGCGGACAATAACTTCAAAATGTTTGTCGTGAATGGCCACTCCCTGTGACTCATAAACCAACTGGATTTCCTCAATCAGATATTCCTGGGCCCCCCGCAGGCTTCTGACTTCCAGAACATCTTTGATATCCAATGAGCCTCCGGCCAATTGAGTACCGGCCGCCACCAAATCTCCGTCTTTGACATTCAATTCAGACATTAGCGGAATTATATATTCCCGCTCTTCAATGGGTTTGACGGTCGTATTTCTGACCCGGACTTTGTAGCCTTCGTCGGTCTCGGAAATTTCGACGTTCCCTGAAATTTCAGCCAGAGGAGAAACCATCTTGGGAGTCCGGGCTTCAAACAATTCCTCGACTCGGGGTAGCCCTTGGGTCACATCTACTGATCCCACCGTCAGAGCTCCGCGCTTGCCATGCAGAGTCATTTGCGTTCCCGGCTCACCAATACTCTGAGCAGCCGAAACTCCCACCGGATCACCAATTACGGCCATCTTCATGGTACTTAAGTCCCAGCCATAACAAGTGGCACATAAACCATATTTGGCCTTGCAAAGCAAGGTTGAACGCACACAAACCTCGGAAACTTTTTCGGAATCTAGAAGTAAACGATTATCTTCATCAATTACTTGCCCGGCTTTTATTAAAATTTTACCATTGGCAATTATATCGCTCGCTACCACCCTGCCAAATACCCGTGAAACAAAAGCCTTTTTTCTGCGGTCGCTCCGCGAGATAATCAAACCTTCATTGGTTTTGCAATCTTCCATCCGAATCAGAGCATCATGAGAAACATCGACAAGTCTCCGTGTCAAATATCCGGCATCGGCAGTTCTGATAGCTGTATCAGACAAACCTTTGCGTTCACCCCGGGTGGCCGCGACATACTCAAAGGTGGAAAAGCCTATCCGGTAATTACTTTTGATCGGCAAATCGACAATCCGTCCGGTCGGATCCACCACCAGTCCCCGGATACCAGACAATTGCTTGACCTGCTCTCTGGAAATTCTTCCGACCTGAGCGTTAATCATCAGGCGGATGGGATTATCGATGCTGTACAAGTCCCAAGTTTTGTCGGCAATAGTTTCGGTCGCATCCAACCACAACCCCTGAGACAAACGTTTTTTCTCTTCGAGTGTAATCAGTCCCATTTCAAAATTGCTGTTGGTTTCGGCGACTTTGGCATCAACTTCGGCAATGGCTTCATCGCGGCCCACATAGAGTTCACAATCGGTAATACTGACGGAAATTCCCGAAACCGTCCCTGCCCAAAAACCTAAGTTTTTGAGATCATCAACCATCTGAGCGATGCGGGTTTTGTCATACAATCTAAAGGCACGGTTAAACAAATTTACCACGACTGAACGTTTGACGGCTTCGTTGATAAACCGCAATTCGAGAGGTAAAGCTTCATTAAAGAGTAACCGGCCCACGGTAGTCTTGACTATTGCTCCGTTCATATTTAACGAAATTTCCTGCCGCATCTTAATGTGATCGGTGTGGTAAGCAAGAATCGCTTCCTGTGTCGTTCCAAATATCGAATCGTGTGGTAGGATTTGGGTATCAATTGATGTCAGATAATAATTACCCAAGGCTATTTCTTTGGTCGAGGGAATAGCCAGGGGATCACCACTCGCGGGTTTTCTTAAATTGTCCGGCGGCATCATCAGATTTCGGGCTTCTTCTATTGCCGGCTCGCTAATCGGAACATGAATAGCCATCTGATCTCCGTCAAAATCGGCATTAAATCCGGTACAGACACACGGATGGAGTCTGATGGCCGAACCCTCAACCAGGACCGGATAAAAAGCCTGAATAGACAATTTGTGCAATGTGGGTGCCCGGTTTAAGAGTACCGGATGATTCTTGGTGATGCTTTCCAAAATATCAAAAACTTCAGGAGGTCTGCTCTCCAAAATATTTTTGGCTGATTTTACATTAGGAGCCAGTCCCTGAACAATCATTTGCCGCAGGACAAAAGGTTTAAACATTTCCAGAGCCATTTCCTTGGGTACTCCGCATTGATCAAGTTTCAGTTCCGGTCCCACCACAATAACCGATCGCCCGGAATAATCTACCCTTTTCCCCAGTAAATTCTGTCTAAACCGGCCCTGTTTTCCCCGCAACATGTCAGACAGCGACTTGGTCTTTGAAGCTTCCGGCCGGCGGGAGGAAGTAGCATGAGTGGTATCGATGAGAGCATCCACCGCTTCCTGTAACATCCGCTTTTCGTTTCGCAAAATGATATCCGGCGCTCCCAATTCAATCAGGTGTTTCAACCTGTTGTTACGGTTTAGAACCCTGCGGTACAAATCATTGAGATCCGAGGTGGCAAACCGGCCACCGGAAAGCTGAACCATGGGCCGAAGGTCCGGCGGGATAACCGGTAAAATCTTAAGCACCATCCACCTGGGATCAATAGAAGCTCTTCTTAAACCGTCAACTACACGCAATCTCTTGGTGACTTTGATATAACGCTGACCGCTCGTAGTATCTAAATCCTCGCGGAGTTGCGCCGACAGGCGGGCCAAATCAATTCCGGAAATTACTTCCATGACCCCTTCGGCACCCATACCCACGGAAGCAAAATCTATGGCATCATATGAAGCCAGCCGCAAATATTCATCTTCGGAAATGACACTTCCGACTTTGATACTGTCGGCAATATCCCCCAGACGCTGTTGAAGATCGCTGATTTTGTCTGTTTCCAAAGCTTCCTGATCTATCAAAGCCTGCCTTTGTTGTTTTAATTTGAGTCCCGACTCGGCGGCGGCCAGGGCCTTGGCGTCCGAATCATTTCTTCCTTCTGTCGAGTATGATTTTTCCAGAATCAACCATTTGGCTGCAAATTCTTTTTTGAGAGTCTCTTTCTTGACTACCAATTCAGTTTTTAGTCTTTCCAGAGTCTTGGTTTTTTGTTTTTCGTCAACAGCCGTAATAATATATTGGGCAAAATAGACCACCGACTCCAAAGCCTTGGGTGAAATGTCCAAAAGAAGTGACAACTTGGACGGAGCGCCCTTGAAATACCAGACATGAACAACTGGTGTAGCCAGGGTAATATGTCCCATCCGCTCTCGACGGACCCGGGAATGGGTGACTTCTACT
>CAYITQ010000027.1:0-9988 GCA_964366335.1 uncultured Gammaproteobacteria bacterium | reverse complement strand
CGGTCATTTGAGCGGCGTGGAACTACTTCTTTCCATTCCGAACAGAACCGTAAAACGCGCCAGCGCTGATAATAGTCCCGCCACACGGCGGGATGAAGGTAGGTCATGGCCGTCAGCACCGTGCTTTTTTGTGGTAATATAATTTATGACATTCTTTGAGCAAGTCTGGGAAGAGGTTGCCAAAATACCAAAAGGAAAAGTGGCTACGTATGGTCAGATAGCCAGAATATTGGGTACACAAGATGCCCGGCGGATTGGCCATGCACTGCATGCGAATAAAGACCGAAAGATTCCGTGTCACCGGGTGGTTATGAAGGACGGATCTATGGCTCCGGGTTTTGCATTCGGGGGACCTAGGGAACAGAAGAAAATTCTTCTGTCAGAAGGTGTAAAATTTAGAGATGACAAAGTTAGCCCTCATTCTGCATGGCTTTACCCAGCCTGTGGAAGTCTCTGATAATTAGCTGAGGAGTCACTTCAATGTCTTTATCAAGGACGACTTGACATATCTGGATGACTATTTGTAGGGGTGCGGTTCCCGCGCCCCCTATTTTATTTTCATTACCCATATCACCCCAATCTCTTTTCCTCGCTTTTTGTTTGTATATCGGACAAGAATGTTCCACCTAAGAGGTGGAACAATGCCAAGACTTTCACCTTCTAGGTCGAAGTGCTATAGCCATGAGCGAACGAAGTGAGTCGAATGGTCAAGATAGGTCAAGATAAAGAGATTAGTCTGGAATAATATGTTGACATGAAAGCAAGTCAAGCCGATTTAGACAGGAGAAATAAAATGACGGAAGCTTTTGATGAAGCAAATCGTATCTTATACGAACTAAGAAGGGATGGTTTATTGAGGATTCCTCTGAGTGAATTTGAATACAATCCTTGGTTGATAGCAGCTAAACAGCAAGCTGAAAACCTGGCTAGAGCTACTGTTGGTTGGTGGGAGGGTCCCATGAGTAGAAGATAAATTAAATTGTTTAATTAACCAGCAAACCCCAGATTTTTCTAGGCAGAGGGGTACCCCAATTTGTTATAATATGGGTATGGTTCCCAAGAGATTACAAGCAGTGTTGTGGAGTGTCAAGACTAAAAATCTAGATATTATCCGCGATGAAGGATATATTGTAAACCAGATATTGAGTTTAGGAAGTTTGGAGAACTTAAAGTGGCTATTTAATGAGTACGGGAAAGATCGTATTCGACAAATATTTTTGACTAAACCCCAAAAGGTATATTCGCCAGCGAACCTAAATTTTGTCCGCCGGTTTTTATTGGGGTTGAATTCCAAAAACGCCCCAGATTATAAGTATGACCAAACTATTCCTAGACGTATTGGATAAACCGCAACAAGTGTTGTGGCAGAAGCTGAAAGATTTATCAAAAAACAGCTGTGTTTTGGCCGGAGGCACGGCAATTGCTATGCAGATAGGCCACCGGATTTCCGAGGATTTTGATTTATTTATACCAGGAGTAATTTCCAGAGCCACCCGAAAAAAAGCTCTCGAATTGATGGAGGGAATAGATAGAATTCCCTTAGACGACACTCATCAACTGACTATTTTATCCAAAACGGGGTTAAAATTAACAGTGGTCAGCCATCCTCATATACCTCTTTATAAATTAGTAAAGACTGATAGTCTGTCACTTTTTGACCTTCGTGACTTAGCCAGCAACAAAGCTTTTACAATCGGACAAAGAGGAAAATGGCGGGATTATGTTGATCTTTATTTTTTGTTAAAGGAAAAGATTATCACCCTTGACCAGCTTTTAAATGAATCAAAGAAAAGATTCAAAGTAGAGTTTGATCCTAGACGGTTTCTCGACCAGCTAACTTTCACCCAAGATTTGGGAGACTTTAACATCGAGTTTATCAGAGATGGGACCACCCCAGCTAATATTTCCCAATTTATGGCAAAGCAAGTAAAAGAATATCTTTCAGCTAACGAATAAGGGGCACCATGATCCCAAGTTCTTCGGCGGTGAGCGTAGCCGAAGTGCTACAGCCATGAGTGAACGGAGTGAGTCGAATGGTCAAGATAGGTCAAGATAGAATGACACGCATGAGATAAATATAAGGATATAATGGATAGGTATTCTCAATTATTAAAGACGCATGCGTTTATAGCCTTTCCGGATCCAAGAGAGGTAAGACTTCTTCGGGATGGTCCAATTGACAAGGTGGTGATTGGATTTCTTGGAAATGACTTATTCGGCTTGGGTGCCGTTGCTGTTCTACTAAGTGGTGATAAAAAAAGAGCCAGGAGGTTGGATAATACATTTGCAAATTACGTACCGGACCACGATAGTCTTAGTACTATTGCCACAGCATCATTTGCGCACGTGGAAATTATGATAAAAGATCGAGTTGAAGAGGACTTTAACCCCATTACAGCACTAGCCAAGATAATAGAGAAGTGGTCAATTGGAATCAATGAGGGGGTGGCCTTGGCATTTTTAGTTGATGGTTTAATCATGGCTGAATTAGCCGAATGTCATAAATTGATAGATAGTGCCAAAAAAGAGTAATGTCCCTTCGTTAATTCACCAACAAATATCCCTCACCCCGTTTGGTCTGAATAAATGACCCGGAGATGCCTGATTTTTCCAATCTGTCGCGCAGGCGTTGAATGGATTTGGAAATGGCATACAGAGAAAACTGTTCATAGTTATTAGTTAATAGTTCATTGATTTCATCAAAAGTGACGATCTGGGGGGACTTGGCTATCAAGAGATCCAAGAGTCTTTTTTCCCGCAATGTAAAGCTGGTAGTATCTATCTCTTTAATTACAGATGAGTCAATATTGGGTGCACCAATTTTAGTCAGGAATTTAGTGGATATTTCCAGCATTGTCGCATTTTGTTTGGACCGCAGAGTATACATAGTTTTGCGCGGGTGGCTAAAGAATTTAGCTAAGACCGTTTCATTCATCAGCCAATCAACCAAGATTTGGGATTCTTGCCATAAACCCCCAAGATGATCTGTCAAGTCCTGGCGGGTGAGAGCGGATAGTATGGCCCAGCCAATTGATTCAATTCCCTGATCGGCTCGGAGCCAGACATAGACTTTGCCGGGTGTATATTCAATTTTGGAAAAAGAACAACTTGTCCCAAAATTAGTCGGCCAGATAATTATTTCTTTGATAAGACCCTTCTTGTTTGGTAACAATGCATAAACTTGTTCAAAGAATTTTTCAGATATTTTTTCCCATTGAGTCTTTATTTTTGAGATATCGGGGGGCGTAGGTACATTAATTAACAATTTCTTGAGTTGAGATGTCAGTATTGGTTGATCAATCATGTGCATTTGGGAGACGGGTATTTTGGCCACTTTTTCCCAAAAACGGGGAATAGTCAAAAATGGCAAATCGGGAAGCAAAACAGTGATATATTGTGGGGGGACAGATCCATAGGGAACTGGATAAAATCCATTGACCTTAAAAAAACCCACAGAAATTTGACTGGTGACATGTATCAACCTCTGAGCCTCATGGTCTAGACTAAATTCCCAGGTGGTCTTGATCTTCATTCTGCCATTATAGACCTATAGTGTTGGTAGGTCAAGTTAGGTCAAGATAAGAAGTTATATGGGGATTAATATTTCGTCATGGTAGATTTAGATCATCCAAATAGAATAAAAGATGTCTTGAACACAGTCGGTAAAGACGTTTTAAGACAGATTTTTCGCCAATGGGCTCGGTATGGATATACTACGAGAAGTGTCAATTTTGTTAAAGAGCAAGACTTTGATCCAAGTGACCTCATGAGTCATGAAGCATACGGATATCATAAAGTAGGTAATAGTGGATGGTGGTTTTTGTTGATACCAGATCTTATACCAGATGGTAGAGGTAGTAAGGCGCATAGAGATATGATTAAAGAAAGAGATGCAGCAATTGAAAGAGATAAAGTGGCTGGCTATCGTGGAGGCGGAGACTTCTTTTGGTAATCTTTATTAGACAATTCCCACCTTTCAGGTGGGATTATTTTACCGTAGTATTTCTCCCTCCTAAATTAGGAGGGAGATGAAAGAGGGTGGTACTTAGATGGAGGGGGTATCCAAGACTTTTTTATGTTATAATCACTCCATCTATATGAAAGCGAGGAAAATGTATTTTGAAAAAAGCAGTAAAGAAACCAAGTAACCCCACTACGCCAAAGGCTTCGTTGGGGGCAAGCCCAAAAACAATGGCTGAGCTTTTGGCCAGCACTGGTCACAAGATCAATACTTATAAGCGTGGGGATGTGGTTATAGGCAAAATCAAAGATATTTCTGGTCAGACCATGTTTGTGGATGTAGGAGGCAAGACCGAGGGGATCTTGGGCGACCGTGAATTTGATATGGCCCGCGAATATCTGGAGAGCCTCAAAATCGGGGATGAAGTCTCGGCCATCGTAATTAGCCAAGAAAACGATTCAGGACAAATTATTTTATCTTTAAAGCGAGCCGCCGATGATTCCCGTTGGAAAAACTTCGAGGAAGCTCATGAAAATCAGACCACTATTACCGTCCGTGGCCGTGAGATCAACAAATCAGGCTTGTTGGTAGATGCCGAAGGTTTGATTGGATTTATTCCGAGTTCCCAATTTTCTCACGAGATGTCCGAATCTCCCCAAGCCCTGGTTGGCAAGCCCATCAAAGTCATGGTTATTGAAGTCGACCGCGAGCAAAACAGGTTGGTCTTATCCGAAAAAGCGGTGACTGAGAGCGCGGAAATCGAAGCCCGCAAAAAACTGTTGAAATTGGTCAAAATCGGTACCAATTATCCGGGAATTGTGACAGGTATTGTGCCATTTGGAGCTTTTGTTCAGGTCAAGGTTGGTAAGGGAGCCAAGGCTGTGGAGCTTGAGGGCTTGGTCCATATTTCCGAAATTTCTTGGGAAAAGGTGGACGATGTCCGGACCATACTCAAAGAAAATCAAGCCGTTGATGTCCAGGTCATTGGCATTGATGAAGCGACGGGCAAATTGGCCCTGTCGGTCAAGAAATTATCAGGCGATCCCTGGGATAATATTATCAAAGATTATCCTGTAGACAGTACTCATACTGGGCGCGTGGTCAAAGTAGCCCCGTTTGGAATTTTTGTCAACTTGAAAACCGGTATCGAGGGCTTAATTCATGCCTCAAAGATGCCATCGGAAACAGGCTTCAAAGAGGGCCAAGAAGTGGAAGTTTTTATCGAGTCGATAGATATGGCCAAGCGTAGACTTAGTCTGGGTGTGGTCCTCATGGCCAAACCAGTGGATTATAAATAATGGCAAAAGTAAAATCTCAATTTGTCTGTCAGCAGTGTGGCTATTCCCAGAGTCAGTGGGCGGGGCGCTGTCCATCGTGTGATGTTTGGAACAGTATGGTTGAAACGTCGCTACAAATCCGAAATCCGAAATCCGAAATCCGAAATAATTCTCAAATTCTAAATCTTAAGGACATCAAAATAGATCAAAACAAGAGGCTAAAGACGGGCGAATCTGAATTGGATAATGTTTTGGGTGGAGGATTGGTTGATGGCATGGTAGTGCTTGTTGCCGGTGAGCCGGGAATTGGCAAAAGTACTTTGTTGTTGCAGGTGGCACTCAAATGCAAAGAAGTTTTATATATTTGTGGCGAAGAATCCGCGTCTCAAGTGGCTCTAAGAGCCACGAGGTTGGGACATCCCACCTCCGAGGTGGGACTTCTAGAAACCAACGATGTGGATCAAGCTATTGCAAAAATTAATGAAACCAAACCCAGTTTGGTAATAGTAGATTCTATTCAGAGCCTGACGACCCAAGATCTCAGCGGAGGGGCGGGTTCAGTCGGTCAGGTCCGTGAATGTGCTTCCCGTCTAACTTCCAACATCAAACGTCTAGCTTCCTGTCTATTCATAGTAGGTCAAGTGACCAAAGATGGCAATATTGCCGGACCAAGAGTACTAGAACACTTAGTTGATACAGTCTTATGGTTTGAAGGCGATAGAACGAGTAATTTACGTTTGGTTCGAGCTATCAAAAATCGTTTTGGAGCCACAGATGAGGTAGGAGTCTTTGAAATGGGGGAGACAGGATTGGTCGGAGTGTCAGACCCTTCCAAATTATTATTGGCAGAGAGAGTAACAAAGGTACCCGGTAGTGTGGTTTCGGTAATTTTGGAGGGCAGGCGGCCTTTATTGGTCGAAATTCAGGCACTTACCACCCAATCTGTATTAGCGATACCCCGACGGGTGGCAATCGGTATTGATGCTAACCGTTTGCAAATGTTGGTCGCAGTCTTAATAAGAAGAGCGGGACTTCATTTAGGGGACCAGGATATTTTTATCAATGTGGCGGGGAACATCCGTTTGGCTGATCGCGGGGTGGATTTGGCCATATGCGCGGCCATAGCCTCAAGTTTTTTGGATAAACCGATGCCGGCTGACATTGCCGCTGTGGGTGAGGTGGGTTTATTGGGTGAAGTCCGCAAAGTGGTCAGTTTGGATAAGCGGATTAAAGAAGCCAAAAAGCTAGGTTACCGGGTAGCTTCAGCCGAGTCCGGGAAATCCGTATCTTCAGCCATTACCAAGCTTCTCCACTAGTTATCCACCAGAACTTAAAAATTAAAAATTATAAATTAAAAATTCGGCGGTTATCCCCAATAGGCCCAACAGCGCAATATATAGAGGATAGCAGTTTGCTATAGGGTCTTGACAAAAGAGACTATCGGCTGTATAAATAGGGTATGCCTAAGTTTCTAAAGGTCCTGTTCAGAATCAAGCCCAAAAAGGTGGTTACTTCTTTTTTCCGCGCTCAGCTCTCCCGCATGGTCTTTTTGAATCAAGGCTTAGTTACTATGAGTGTGGGGAGGTAAATTAGTATGAGTATAAGTAAATATGAAACTGATGTTATAAGACAACGAATAGTTGATAAACGAAATTTTGGAATTATATTGAGTTTATTTACAGCTACTTTTATAGCTGCAACAGTAGCGTTATTTGGGCCTGAACATGCAAGGTCATTAGCTTTTGGTGGATTTGAAATAGGTACTTCTGCAGGTATCGCATATGGCGTTATCAAGTTAGTTGGTGCTACTTTGGCTGACTAATTTAAAGAATATTGCCATTATGACAAAAAATAACACTGTGAACCAAATAAAAAAAGAGCATTGCCATCGCTGATCCCGTTTAAAGAAACACGAGTGGAAATGCCCTTTTAAAATTCGCAAACTCGTCCGGACAGACTGGACAAATTCACTGAATGTGTTGTAACATTCACAAGCAGTGTTTGTCAAAAAAAATAAAGCCATATCAAAGGCAATATCATTAAAAATTCAACATCTTGTCCACAATGTTTTTATCATGGAGGGTGGTACGTCGGGCAGGAGTACCACTTTCCATAATGAAAACATTCAGAAAGACTTGGATTTTTCTTATCCCGCTCGTCGGGATATTTTTTTTGTGGAATACCAAAACCATCAGGGCTTTTGTTGACAATATGTGCAATGTGGATGGTTGGGCCCAAGCCCGCTTTGGACATTCTTGTACCGGATCAGAATGGGAAATTGGCTGGGGAGCTGCGCGTGAGTCATCAAATTCCAATGTGACAACCACCAACATTGAGCGAACCAGTACAGGAGTTCCCATCGAAAAAGCTCAACCGGCGTATGGTACCGGTTTCTATGTTTCTTTTGCTTGTGATAGGTGTGCATCGGACCGGAGATGCCAAACTCCGGATATTGGGGTTAATCCCAGATTTACCCAAGGTAATGCTCCGGGAAGTTGTTCTCAGGTAGATTTTTGTACTACAAATACAAGTTGCAATGTTGTTTCGTTGTGTGATCCGTCTTGCAGTGGCGGAGCCACTCCTCCCTCTAATCCTCCCACTCCCACATCTACACTTACTCCCACTCCCACACCCACTCCAACTCCAACTCCCCCACCTACACCTACACCAACGCCGACGCCGACGCCAACACCTACCCCAACTCCGATCCCAAGTCCGACGCCAACACCCACTCCCGTAGTCACAGTGACTCCCAAGACCGGGTTTGATGCTGGACCGGCAACATTAATACTTTCAAGCTTTGCAGGTGTAGGAATGTGGATAGTCAGGAAATATCCGCGTTAATAGATTTTTTGAAGGTAAAAATAAATAATTTGAAATTTTGAAGTTAGAAGGTAGAAGTTAGAAATTTGAACTTTTGACTTTTTGAATTTTTGAAATCAAAATATCAAAATATCTAGCTTCAAATATCCAACTTCCAACATCCACCTTCAAAATATCCAATTGTTATAATCGTATTATGAAGTGGATCGTTCCCTTAGGTTTTTTGCTAACAGCCATCGGAATTGGTGGCATTTTGTGGTTGTATGCACCTGTCGTTTATTATCAGACCCGTTATGCCTTGCGTCAGAGTTGGGGGATATTGGCAAATCCGTCTTGGCAAGCCACGGGTGATTACATGATCTATGTGCCAAAGATAGAAGCCCAAGCGCCGGTAATTGCTCAGGTCAATGCAGGGGATCAAAAAGAATATTTCAAAGCTCTAAAAATTGGAGTGGCCGAAGCCGCCGGATTGTCTGTGCCGGGCCAGCGGGGGACAACCTATCTATTTGCCCACTCGACGGATAATCCTTTGAATTTCAGCCGGTATAACGCGGTGTTTTATTTGTTGGACAAATTGGAAGCCGGAGACAGAATAGAAATCTATTACAAAGGCAATTATTATCACTATGCCATGGAGAAAAAAGAAGTTTTAGAAGCCTCGGATTTGCGTTATTTTATTCCCCAATATCAGGAAGAACGGTTAATATTACAGACCTGCTGGCCACCAGGCACTACCAAAAAGAGATTGGTGGTGGTTGCAAAGAGGACTTGACAAGGTGTCTGTATTTAGTAAAATAGAGTCACCATGATAGCTAGAATTATAGAAGAACAGATACTCAGTGAGCTCAAACCGTCAGTCGTAGTTTGTTTATTTGGGGCCAGAAGAACAGGAAAAACGACGCTTTTACAGTCTCTGAGGCAAAAGATAAAAGGCAAGATATTATTAGTCCATGGCCAGGATTTAACCGTCCAAGAAGCCTTGTCCTCACAGCGAAGCAATGTCTTGGCCCGATTTGTTTCTGGATTTGACTATCTATTTGTCGATGAGGCCCAATATATTCCAAATATAGGTCAAAATCTGAAATTGCTAGTGGATACACTCCCAAAAATTTCCACACTAGTGACAGGATCGGCAGCCTTTGATTTACGAAACAAAGTCGGGGAACCATTGGTGGGTAGAAGCGCTAATTTTCATTTGTATCCACTGGCTCAAGCCGAATTATCACAGATAGAATCAGACCTCGACACCCGTAACAATTTACAAGATAGGTTGCTATACGGCTCATATCCCCAAGTGGTGATGGCAAGCACTGATACAGCCAAAAAGACACAGCTTGGCCGGATCAGGGATGGTTATCTCTTGAAAGATATTTTGGATTTAGACAATCTCAAAGATTCGTTATTTATTTTTAATTTACTTAGACTTATTGCTTTTCAAATTGGCCATGATGTGTCTTATGCAGAACTAGCCACAAGTCTCAATTCGCATCCCAAGACAGTTAGACGCTATCTGGAACTTCTGGAAAAAACCTTTGTCATCTTTTCCGTTTCCGGATTTAGCCGTAATTTAAGAAAAGAATATACCAAAACCCCCCGTTACTATTTCTGGGATAATGGCATTAGAAATACTCTTATTTCAAATTTTAATGCTCCCAACTTGCGCGATGATATAGGGCAATTGTGGGAAAATTATTGCGTCAGTGAACGACGCAAGAGAAAT
Source organism: uncultured Gammaproteobacteria bacterium (assembly GCA_964366335.1). GTDB lineage: Bacteria > Patescibacteriota > Microgenomatia > CAZETR01 > Amesbacteraceae > JACRNA01. The sequence goes on along the minus strand of CAYITQ010000027.1, from coordinate 207 downwards.
GCTTACAAAAACAACTTTGTCAATTATTTTTATTGGCGGACCTATGATCAAAAAGAAATAGATTCTCTGGAGGAACAAGATGGAATTCTTAAAGGATTTGAAATGAAGTGGGGGAAAGCCAAATCAAAAGCACCTCTAGATTTTTTACGTTCCTATCCGGGTTCTGGCTACAAAGTGATAAACAAAGATACCTATCTGGACTTTATT
>CAYITQ010000026.1:0-10275 GCA_964366335.1 uncultured Gammaproteobacteria bacterium | reverse complement strand
AAAAGAAGAATCCGCAGGAAGCGGTATTCGTCGTATCTATGCAACTGCCCTTTTTTCCCAAAAATAATGTTTCCCCCGAACATCGGGATTATCTTCTGGCCTTGGAAATAAGTCAAGGTGTTACCAAAAGTGCTGTCTGGACAGTTATCAATGCTCAAACTCAGGTGGTTTCGGTGGGATCGCCAGCCAATTGGCGGGACCCGGACCTCAATAGTCTGATATCAGCCATAGATACGACCATATCCGAAGCTTCCGGCCGGGTAGACGAGGGCGGTAAGATATTGGTAAACAAAGTAATATTGGGCTTACCGGTTTCCTGGGTCAAAGATGAAAAGATTGATGTCGAAAAAATGACTTGGATCAGGCGGATTTCTGAAAAACTCAAACTTACCCCAGTGGGATATGTCGTGACCTTTGAAGCGGTGGTCCGTTTTGTTCAGCACAAAGAAGGAGTTCCGTTGACAGCGATTACTTTGGGATTTTGGCCGGATATTCTGGAAATGTCACTCGTCCGTTTGGGAAAAATTGAGGGTTCAGTCACAGTATCCAGGAGCCAGAATCTGACTGATGATGTGGTGGAAGGATTATCCCGTTTCCCGGCCGTAGATATGTTGCCGTCGCGGATGTTGCTGTATGATTCCGGGATTGATTTGGAGGAGGTCAAACAATTGCTGTTGTCTTACCCCTGGCTGACACCGACCCGGAAATTTGGTTTTCTGCATTTTCCCAAAGTAGAAATATTACCTGGGGACTTTACTATCCGGGCTATAGCTTTGTCAGGCGGAACAGAAGTGGCGGTGTCTTTGGGTATGTTGGAAAAGCCAGAAATACCTGCAAATGAAATTCATCAGACCGAGACATTGACTGCCGAAAATTTTGGATTTACCTCAGAGGATATCCGCAACAAGCCTGTGGTAGTAGAAGCAGAGGTGGTGCCGGTTGAAGTTCCGGAAACCGAAAAACCAAAATTTGTTCTACCCAAATTTACGCTTCCCCACCCAAATGTTCATTTGAGTTTCAAATGGGGAATAAATTTGCTTATTTTATTATTTGTGTTGATTGGGTTATTAGGATTTGTCTGGGCTGTGCCCAAGGCCAAAATCAATTTGGCTTTTCAGACGACTTTAATTGACAATACATTTTTGACAGATTTGGCAACTCAGAGTGTGGAAGCCAGTGCGACCGAAACCCTCTCGGCATCTACCACCGGGACCAAGATCGTGGGAGATAAAGCTACAGGATCGGTCTCTATTTCCAATGCTTTGGATATCCCCAAAAATTTTCCAGCCGGGACAACAATATATTCTCCTTCCGGACTTAAATTTATTTTAGATAATGATGTGAAGGTGGCATCAGCTTCAGGAAGTGCAGGAAATTTAGTGGTTGGTAAAACCGCGGTAAAAGTAACAGCGTCGCAAGTGGGTACAGGATCAAATCTTTCAGCCTTGACAGACTTTAGAGTGGGGACTTTTGCTATTACTCAGATCAGTGCTCAAAATGAGCAGGCTTTTTCGGGTGGAAGTAGCCGTGAGGTCAAAGCGGTAACCAAGGCGGACGTGGACACCTTGCGCAGTCAGATTCTGGATAAAGCCAAAGTAAATGCAAAACAACAATTGATTGACAAAACCGCCAGCCAAAAATTGATTCCTGACTCCATTGTCACTCAGACTATTAGTGAAGACTTGGATCATAAAATAGGTGATGCCGCAGAAAATGTCAATCTCAAGCTGACCGTCCGGTCCAAGGGACTCGTTGTCAATAATGCAGATTTGGATAAAGCCATTAATTCTGAAATAAATCCGCTGATTCCGGCCGGATTTAAATCTACTTCAGTGGAAATAGGCAATCTGAATGTCAAAAAAACGACTTCCGACACCAGTCAGATATCAGTATCCGTGATAGTCAAAACCGTTCCCCAGATAGACAGTCAGGAAGTGGCAAAAAATATTGCCGGCAAAAATCTGGAAAATGCCCGGAAGTATCTACAAGCCTTGCCGGCAATTGCCAAGATTGATTTCAAGATTACCCCCAGCCTGCCCATTATTACTTCCAGATTACCTTTCCGGTCAGGCCGGATAGAAGTTTTGATATGCGAAGAGCTTTGCCCCTGATAATTATTGGACTGGGAATTGTTCTCGTGGGTGTGGTGGCTGTTCCCGTGTTTGCTTCGCAAATCCAATTTTGGCTAAACAGACCGGTAGTCCTCATTGATCCCTCGGTCAACCCCGGTCTACAAGCGCCGTTTATATCTACCCAAGCTTCAGATTGGTTTGCCAATGCCCCCAAATTTTCACCAACCACCACCAAAGTCAGTTTTTATACGTTATCAATACCCAAAATAGAACTGTCCGATGTCAGAGTAGAAATAAACGGCGATGATTTGAAAAAGAGTGCAATCCAATATCCGGGTACAGCTTTACCGGGAACTTTTGGTAATACCGTAATCTTCGGTCATTCTACATCTCCTTTTTTATACAAAGTAGGAGACCCTGTTTCAATTTTCAATCCCTTGCTAAAAGTTAAGGTGGGGGATGAAATAATTGTTTATTTTGACGGAGTAACTTACCGCTATGTGGTGCGGAACATCGCCGAACTGGATCCGGACAAGATAGAAGTTCTTGCCCAACGCTATGATAAATATGAACTAACCCTGGTTACCTGCACCCCGCTAGGGACATATCTAAGAAGATTTGTGGTAAGAGCGGAGCTGGTAAATTAAAATGAGCAAAATTATTTGGAAGCATTTATTAAGCCGAAGATGGACTATTCTCCGTTGCGACCTTTTCACTAGAGGATATGTTGAACCGCTCGAAAAATATCTTGGTATCCCGAATAAAGACCTATTAGTGACAAAACAATTAGAAAAATACTCACTCTATAACAGTGTAGATAGTTTAAAGGAGATATCGCGGACTCTAATTAGGAAATTAGAACAACACGGAAACTACGGAAAAAAGATTTATAAGGATTGTCTGGTCTCTTGTAAAAATTTAGTGAGCATTTCCAGAAAAGTGTCACAAGGAAGTCTAAGTTCTCTTAAAGCAGATGTTCTTCTAAATAGACTAAACAGCTACTTTAAGACGGCACTAAATTTCACGCCATTCTTAGCCTTACCCGCTAACTATGAAGCCTATGTTACTGACGAGATAAAGGAATTTATTGTTAAGAAAGTTGGCAATAAAAGGGCCGAGGAAATTTTACAAAAGTTGATGAGTTCCAAACAACACCCTTATCAAATATTAGAACAGATTGATTTGGCTAAAATTGCTTTAAAAATAAAAAGCAAAAATAAGATCGAAGTGAGTAAGGCATTAAAACAACACAAGTTGAAATATCAATGGTTGTCTTGCTACAACTTTGATGAAGATGAATTTACGCAAACAGACTTTAGAAACAGACTTAAAGTTTTGTTGGATCTGCCTATTGAAGAACTTGAAAATAAAACTAAAAGCGTCGTGGCCAAAGTAAAACAAGATGAATTAGAATTTCAGAAAGCAGTTAAAAAGATTGGCCTCTCTGGGATGTTGCTAAATAAAGTCAACCTCTTAAGAGAGTTTGTCTTTTTAAGGACTTATCGGATTGAAATGAACTCTCAATCAAATTTTTATCTCAAACCTCTCATGATTGAAATCGCTCGTCGGGGAAATATTTCGATTGCCCAACTTGCAATGATGTTGCCAAACGAAATTGAAACCCTGATTTTAAACAAAAAACTTCCGAAATCAGTAAATTTTAACGATAGAAAGATGGCGGCTATTTTCTGGCTGGACAATTGTAGGTATAAGTACGTTTTTGGCAATCAAGCAAAAAAGTTGATTTCAATGCAGCTAAGTGAGGTTGTGGAGGAAAAATTTATTGATGTGATAAAGGGAACTACGGCTTCTTTGGGTAATACGGTTCGGGGAAGAGTGAGAATTTTAGAGAAAAGTGACTTGAGAAAATTCCAAAAGGGAGAAATACTTGTAGCCGTTATGACTTCTCCGGAATTTGTGCCAGCGATGCATAAAGCCAGAGCAATTGTAACCGACGAGGGTGGCGTGCTGTGTCATGCGGCCATCGTATCAAGGGAAATGGATAAACCTTGTATTATAGGGACAAAAACCGCCACGAGATTTTTGAAAACAGGGGATTTGGTAGAAGTAGATACCGCAAAAGGGTCGGTTAGGTTATTAGAAGTTTCGTCGCCCGCGCGGAGTTGGTAAATTAATTTGCTATACTTAAACTGACATGAGATTTAATTTAGAACAGGCAAAAGGATTATCAAATTTTTTCTTTGATATTGCAAAAGGGGTAACTTTGGGAGCCATAGGATTTTCGGCGATCGGACCGATAGAAATTAGAATATTTGTGGGAGTACTTAGTATCAGTTTTGTTTATGTATGTGTTAAAATTGCCTTATTACTTTTAGAAAATTCATGATGATCAGTCAATCGGATATTACTACAGCAGCATACACTTTTTTAGTTATTAGTGGCCTTATAACTGTATTCGGGGCAGCTACTGTTTATTTATTACGTAAAAACAAAAAAAGGCACAAATGATATTAAGTTTAAACAATATATTATTAGGAATTGCCATCTTATTAATGGTGATTAGTTTTATTTTAATTTCAAAGGCGGAAAAGAAAAATTAGTGAAGTGTCTTGCGCTTTGGCGAAATGCGTAACGCGGTCAAGGTCTAGCCTTTCACTTCACAAACATTGTACCACTCTGTTAACACCCGCGCCGAACTAGTCAATTAGTTATATTGAAAAATCTTTTTATTTCTTTCGGCCACAATGACACAACTTCATCTCCACACCGGTTGGGTACTTGGTTTTTAGGAATCCACTCCGCGGTCTCCAAATCGCTTCCGGGTTTTAAATTAAATGTAATGGCTTTGCAACAATACCATTTTACGTGTGCACCTCTGGGGCTTGTGTGTTCAGCGAGATAACCAATGACGGCAATTTCTATCCCTACTTCCTCTTGTATACCTCTTATTAATCCATCTTGATCACTCTCACCTTGATTTAATGTTTCGCCGGGAAGATGCCATCTGCCAGAAAACCATTTTCCTTCTGTTTTATTCTTTTTCCCCACCAAAACCAGATCTCCCCAACTAACTACTGCAGCGACAGCCTCTCTATTGGCCATATGTGCAGGTATAATATCACTAATATGATTTATTTGGGACTTGATTATGGAACGGCCAAGATTGGAGTAGCCTTGGCCACTGGGCCGTTGGCGGAACCACTTGCAACTTTCGATACAAAATCTTCGATCAAAAAAATCAAAGAGTTGATTGTGAAATTGCAAATAGAAAAAATAATTATCGGAAAGCCTGACAAGTCTTTGAGTTTTGAATTTGAGAAATTTGTAAATTTATTGAATCCCGATTTAATCGGGAGTAAATTGAAAATTGTTGATGAGACTTTATCATCCCACGATGCCAGGCTGGCTTTGTTGCATACTACCCAGACCAGACGAAAAGAAAAAGAGCATTCGGTGGCAGCAGCCATCATTTTACAAAGCTGGCTTGACTACCATCATTAAAAAGAGTAAATTAAGGATATGTTTAAGAATGTAGTGGCGCCGGTTCAAGCTTGGCTACTGTCTCAAAGTCGCTGTGTGGGTTGCAGTATGCCTCTGTCACAGGGCAAAACCGAAGGAGATAAAATAATTTGTAAATGCGGACGGATTTTTATCAAAGACAACGGCAAGTTTAGACGGGCCCGTTTTGAAGAAGTGTGAAATTCTGGATCAGTTGCATTCTAGCGATTTTAATACTTATTTTTACCGGTTTTGTGGTGTGGAGTTGGTGGGAATCTCAATTGGTACCGGTCGTGCCCGGTGATCAAACCCAAATAAATTTTGTCATAACCAAGAATGAATCAGCAGGATCGGTACTGGCAAGATTAACCGGGGAAAGGCTGATTCACAATTTCTGGGTGTCCAAACTCTATTTGCAAGGAATAGGATTGGATCAGAAAGTCCGCCCCGGAAATTATTTATTGTCTCGGAGTCAATCTTTAGAAGAGCTGTTGGTATCATTGACAGCTGGTCCCCGCGATGTCTGGGTGACTATTCCCGAGGGGTTTCGGCGTGAGCAAATAGCCCAGCGTTTCGAATCATTTGATCAATTTGATAAATCTGAATTCTTACGCTTGACGGCCACCTCCGAAGGCAAACTGTTTCCTGATACTTATCTGGTTCCATTATATGCCACAACTGAAAATGTTGTAGATATGTTGTTGGAAAATTTTGCCAATAAAGCGGGAGAGATATCCCGTGACAACTTAATTATTGCCTCTTTGGTAGAGAGAGAAGTCAGAAATCCGGATGATCGGCCGGTAATAGCCGGGATAATAATCAAAAGATTAGAAGCGGGCTGGCCCTTGCAAATTGATGCCACTGTTCAGTATGCTCAAGATAGTGCTAAGTGCCAAGGGCTAAGGGCTAAGTGCGAATGGTGGAAACCGGTATCGGATACGAAGTTACAATCTGAATACAATACATATATTAATGTCGGTTTGCCACCCGCCCCGATTGCCAATCCCGGAATAAAAGCAATTGAGGCAACAAAATCTTTTCAAAAATCCGCGTATTGGTACTATCTAAGTGACAGCGAAGGGGTAACTCACTTTGCCAAAACTTTAGTCGAACATAATTTGAATATTGACAAGTATTTAAATGACTGATAAAGTCAGTGCACTTTCCGCGTTTTACGGGGGTTGTTGCGCCCATGCGGATTTTTTCGCGTTCAATGCAAAATAAAAACCGCCATTATTGGGGAAAAGTTTATTCCAATCTTCCCCCGCTAAATTTAACTCAGGTACAATTGGAGTCGTGGGATTGGTTTCTCCGGGAAGGTATCAAAAAAAGTATTTCCGAAATTTCTCCGATTGAAGATTTTACTGCCAAAAGCTGGCAATTGGAATTTCTGGAACACTTCATTGAAAAACCAAACCTTACTCCTCTCGTCGCTTCCCGCAAAGGTTTGACTTATTCCGCGTCTCTACGGGTAAAAGCCAAATTGACAAACAAAGTGACCGGTAAAATCGCGTCCGGCGAAGTATTTTTGGGCGACATTCCCATGATGACTCCAGTGGGAACTTTTGTAATAAATGGGGTAGAAAGAACAGTAATAAGCCAGATAGTCCGCTCTCCCGGAGTGTACTTTGGCGCGGAATTGGATGCCGCTTCCGGTAAGATTTTGCATACTGCGGAACTGCGGCCCATTCACGGAACCTGGCTGGAATTTGAAGTTTCCCGAAACGGAATTGTTTCGGTCCGGATTGACCGCCGGCGTAAATTTGCCGTCACGGTCCTGCTTCGGGCTATGGGGATGTCAAGTAACGAAGAAATACTCAAATTATTCCCGACTCTGGAAGAAACCATCGTCAAAGACTTGACCCACAGTACCGAAGAGGCTCTGATGGAAATTTACAAAAAAATGCGTCCCGGTGAACCTCTGCAATTGGAAAATGCCCAAAAATTAATCTATGATTTGTTTTTCAATCCCCGAAGATATGATTTAGGTCAAGTCGGACGATATAAAATAAACCGCAGGTTGGAGCTTTCGCTAGACCCGGCTCAGACACTGTTGACCAAAACGGATATTGTAGCCTTGGTGAAATATCTGATCGGATTACAAGCGGGAGTCGGCAAGATTGATGATATTGACCATTTGTCAAACCGCAGATTACGCCGGGTCGGAGAACTGGTCGCTCAGACTTCGTTCCGAATTGGTCTCATGCGCCTGGAAAAAGCCATCCGGGAAAAGATGAGTTTAGTATCTACAGAAGATTTGGTCAGTCCGGCCCAGTTGGTCAACCCCCGGCCGGTGATTTCTTCAGTCAATGAATTTTTCCGAAGCTCTCAGTTGTCTCAAATCCTAGATCAGGTAAATCCCCTAGCGGAGATTGATCTTCTGAGGCGTGTGACAGTTTCCGGTCCGGGTGGAATCACCCGCGAACGGGCTTCGTTTAGTATCCGTGATGTCAACGCCAGTCAATATGGCCGGATAGACCCTGTGCGGTCTCCTGAAGGTCCCAATATCGGATTGGTAACATATCTTGCAATGTATGCCAAGGTTAATGCTTATGGCTTTTTGGAGACGCCATATCGAAAATTAATGAAAGACAAAACCGGTGTCCGCGTGTCCGAAGAAATAGTTTATTTGTCCGCAGATGAGGAAGAAAATTATCATATTATTAACAGTGACGTTCCCGTGGATGCCAAAGGCTATGTCAAAGCCGACTGGTTACCCATGCGTTTTGCCAACGCTTTCATGGAAGGAGCGCCCATGGAAGCCGATTTTATTGATTTGGTTCCCCGTCAGCTGGTGGGTTGTTCTGCGTCTCTTATTCCCTTTTTAGCCAACGATACTGCCAACCGGGCCTTGATGGGAGCCAACATGCAGTGCCAGGCTGTTCCATTATTAGAGCCTCAAAGTCCGATTGTGGGTACCGGTATGGAGACCGAAATAGCCCAAAGCATGGGTTGGACGGTCAGGGCTTTGCATGAAGGTCAAGTAATTGCCGTCGATGCCGATAAAATCGTCTTGAAATTAGCCACGAAAACCCAAAAAGATATCAGTAATAATGAAATGATAGTCCTCAAGGGGGACACGGAAACTTATTATCTGACAAAATTCAAACGTACACCTCAGAGCACTTGTTACAATCAGCGGGCGGTCGTAACCTTGGGACAAAAAATCAAAAAAGGCCAATTGATTATTGACGGACCTTCCTGCCAAAACGGAGAGTTAGCCTTGGGCCAGAATCTGGTAATCGCCTATACTTCATTTGAAGGCTTGGGTTTTGAGGATGCTATTGCCATATCCAGCCGTCTGGTTACTGATGATTGTCTGACTTCTATTCATATTGAAGAATATGAAGCCGATGTGGTGGACACCAAATTGGGGCCTGAGGAACTGACCCGTGATATTCCCAATGTGGGAGAAGTCTATTTGGCAAATCTTGACAAGGATGGGATTGTAACTATCGGTTCCGAGACCAACCCCAACGATATTTTGGTCGGTAAAATTGCCCCCAAAGGTGAGACCGAGCTTTCAGCCGAAGAGCGTTTACTGCGGGCGATTTTTGGAGAAAAAGCCCGGGATGTCCGGGACACTTCGCTTCGGATGCCGCATGGTGAACGGGGAATTGTCGTGGATGTCCAGGTCTTGGACAGAGCCAACGGCGATGAATTGCCTCCGGGCTGTAATATCCGGGTAGTTGTCAAAGTTGCCCAAATCAGAAGAATCACCGTCGGAGACAAACTGGCAGGCAGACACGGAAATAAAGGCGTTATTTCCAAAATTATTCCGCTAGAAGACATGCCTTACTTGCCAGACGGGACACCTGTGGATATTATGATTTCGCCTCTGTCAGTACTGGCCCGTATGAATCTGGGCCAGCTCCAGGAAGCCAGGCTGGGATTGGCCTTACAAAAATTGCAAGAAAAAATAGCCGTTCCTGTCTTTGAGCGTATTTCTGAAGAACAAATAGTTGAAGTTTTAGACAGAGCCAAGCTTCCCATTTCCGGAAAAATGCGCCTGACCGACGGCAGAACCGGTGAGCCGTTTGAAGAAGAAACTGTCGTGGGAGTCGGATATTTTCTCAAGCTCTATCACATGGTGGAAGACAAAATTCATGCCCGGTCTACCGGTCCGTATTCCCTGATTACTCAGCAACCTCTGGGTGGCAAAGCCCAAATGGGTGGTCAGCGTTTGGGAGAAATGGAAGTTTGGGGATTGGAAGCACACAAGGCTTCACATGTCTTGCAGGAAATGTTGACTATCAAATCCGATGACGTGGTCGGCCGGGCCAAAGCTTTTGAAGCCATAGTCAAAGGGACCGAAATTCCAGCCAGCTCGGTACCGGAATCATTCAATGTCTTGGTCAAAGAACTCCAAAGTTTGGGATTGCAGATTACCCCTTTGGGAATTCAGGCTAAACCTACTGAAGTTACTGATGATACAATAACAAATGGCACAAATTAAAACTAACACTCACCAGGACACTTTCAAAATAGCTGATTTTTCGGCTTTGCAAATTACTCTGGCTTCCCCTGAAATTATCAGAATGTGGTCACGAGGAGAGATTACCAAGCCCGAGACTATCAATTACCGGACTCTTAGGCCCGAAAAAGACGGTCTGTTTGACGAGCGGATATTCGGCCCGGTCAAGGATTGGGAATGTTATTGCGGAAAGTACAAGCGGATCAGATATAAGGGTATTATTTGTGATAAATGTGGAGTAGAAGTCACTCTATCGCGCGTGAGACGAGA
>CAYITQ010000025.1:0-10419 GCA_964366335.1 uncultured Gammaproteobacteria bacterium | reverse complement strand
AAAAAGGGCAGTTGCATAGATACGACGAATACCGCTTCCTGCGGATTCTTCTTTTATTATCTTAATCTTTTTCACTTCTCCTGTCGAGCCCACGTGTGGTCCACCGCAAAGTTCCATAGAAAAATCGCCTATTTTATAAACACTTGTCACCTCAGGATATTTTTCCGGAAAAAAGGCGAGAGCCCCTAATTTCAGCGCTTCATCCTTTTTCATTTCCAGCTTTTCCACCTTTATATCTCCTTCAATTTTTTGATTTATTAAGTTTTCTATTTTTAATAGATCTTCTTGTGTAATCTTTTGATCGTGCGAAAAATCAAATCTTAATCTCTCACTGGTGATATTACTGCCTTTTTGCTGGACATGACCCCCTAGAACTTTCCGCAGTGATGCATGCAATAAATGCGTAGCGGTATGATACCGGGTCGTAATTTCCGATGCATCTTGCAGACCCCCCTTAAACATACCACGGCTTGCAGTTCTGGACAAATCCTGATGAATTTTCAACTGTTTGTCAAATTCTGTTTTGTCCAATGTCAGTCCTTTTTGCCTATATAATTCTTCCGTTATTTCAATCGGGAAACCATAGGACTGATACAGATCAAATGGACTTGTTTTATCCAGTATTTTCAATCCCTGGTCGAGGGTTTTTTTGAACCTGCCCACTTCTTCCAATATCACCGAATTTACTAACTTTTTATTTTTGAGATACATAGGATAAATATCGAAAACCGGATCAATTATTTTGGAAAATTCATAAGGCATTTTTAGATATCGCATTTTAATCATAGATCTTCGTAACAAACGGCGCAGAAAATACCCCTGGGCTTTGTTTGAAGGCACGAGCCCCTCATCAATTAAAAATACCGAAGCTTTGACATGGTCGGCAATAATTCTAGCCTCGTATTTATACTTTTCGTAATCTATTTTTAGAGCCTTGATAATCGACCAATACAAATCTGTTTTAAACTGATCGGGGTCACCGTTTACAGCGGCGGTTATGCGTTCCAATCCTCCGCCAAAATCAATATTCTTTTTTTTCAAAAGCTCAAACCCAGTCGTGGTTTTTTTGTAAGTCATAAAGACGTTGTTACCGATTTCCATAAACCGGCCACAATCACAATTGGGATGACAATCGTGGGGACCTCCGAAATCATAAAACATTTCGCTAGATGGACCGCCTGGCTCACCAAACGGCATATCTTCATACCGGCTTCTAGCCCACCAATTTTTGTCTACACCATAAAAATAAATATGATTGTCGGTGACTCCCAGCTGTTTCCAAATGTCCACCGCTTCCTGATCTTTGGAAATCTGATCATTGCCTTCAAAGACCGAAATGTATAGTTTTTGGGGATCAAGACCCAGTTCGACAGTAAAAAATTCCCAGATCCAGGCTTGTTGTTCATCTTTGAAATAATCTCCCAGGGACCAATTACCCAGCATTTCAAAAAAAGTGTCATGGCGGTTGTCTCCGACTTCTTCTATATCTTGGGCGCGAAAGCATTTTTGTGAGTCTACAATCCGGGTTTTGCCTTGGGGATATGGCTCACCCAATAAATACGGCAACATCGGCTGCATTCCGGATCCGGTAAATAATGTCGTCGGATCGTTTTCAGGTATCAATGGAGCTGAGGGCACCACCATATGCCCCCGTTTCTCAAAAAAATCCAAATATTTCTGCCTGATCTGATTGCCTGTAAACATTCTTTTATTTTAACACCTAGTTTTGTGATAGAATATATTTATTATGAAAAAGAAGATTTCAACCACCGTCGCTGACTTCCCGGTATTTCTGGAATATGATTTGGAATATTCCGGATTTGTGGTCGATTGCCCCACATTACCTGGGTGTATGTCTCAAGGTAAAACCAAAGAAGAAGCTCTGACAAATATTAAAGATGCTATCTCTGGATATTTAACTGTCTTGGAAAAACATGAACGGACAACATTGCCTGTCCAAGATATGGGCTGGTATCATGTCAGTGTAGCCATTTAAACAAATGGGAAAAATACCAAATATTTCAGGAAAAGATGCTGTTAGAAGATTTACTAAGTTAGGATATTTTGTTGATCATCAAACCGGTAGCCATATAATTTTATATTGTCGGAAATCTGGGGTGTTGCCATTGTCAATTCCCAATCACAAGGAACTGGCGGCAGGACTGTTGCGAGCTCAAATTAAACGAGCTGGAATCACCATTGAAGATTTTATTAATTTGAAATGAGACTTATGATAGATGAAACCGAGTGGATTGCGCCACTGTTAACAAACTACTCGCTGGGAAAGTTAGTTGGGAGACCTATTCTACTTCGGGGAGATACCAAAGATGTCAATTACAAATTAACTACTGATTTGGGAATTTCATACTTCCTGAAACACATCAAAGAAAATAAAAGCGTAAGGTTTTACAACTTTTTGGGAAGCCTTCACGAAAGATTAGCTACACTGGGGATATTAATTCCCAGAGTTTATAAAAATAATAGAGGTACGTATGTAACCAATCATTGTCTTCTCTTTGAATTTATAGAAGGGGAAGCAAGAGCGGATTGGACAGGGAAAGAAATATCTTCGGCCGCATCTGGTTTTGCTCTCTTACACAATGAGCTCGAAAAAGCTAGTGTACCCCAATTTATTAAAAATCGGAGTGATCTTTACATCAAGTGTGAGAATATGGCTTACGGAGAAGTGAATACGTTCCCGGCGATAACTATATCTGGTATTGAAGAATGTGTGAAAGAAGAGATCGCCGTGACTCTTCGTTTACTTAATAAGCATCTTAAAGATGACCAACTTTTCAGACATATTGTACATGGGGACTTTGGAGAAGGAAATGCTTTATTTCAGAATGAAAAGTTAACGGCGATTGTTGATCTTACCCTACGATACGATTCGCTGGTGTACGATTTGGCAATTTTTATTTTCTGGGCTTGCATTATGACGGAAGAAAATAAACGTCTGAATTTGATGAAGTACCGTCAAACTCTTGATGCTTATCAAAATATTCGCCGGTTAACTTCTGTAGAAAGAAAAATATTACCTTATCTCATTCTTAGGCGTTCCTGCGCAATTTTCTTTTACTCTTGGCAAAGGAATGTGAAAGAGAAAGACACTCCAATTGTGGAACTGAATCAGAAAATGAAGGAAGTTTCTGTTTGGAACAAGGGAATACGATCAGATTTGCGACAGATGACAGACGCCTTGCGTGCGTAGGAACATATTTCCCCAAAAGTATGATCGTACCGTTGTTGAAAAATACGTACCTCTAAACAATTTTAGTGCTATGGGATTTGAGCCAGGCAGAAATTTCTTCAAATTTAGCGTAATTTCAAAAAGTCTTCAGGTGTAATTTGTAAATCGCGAAGAATCTTTCTCAATAGTCCTGGGTGAATATTTTCTCCCGCATGCATCGGAATGGAAGTCTTTCTACCGTCCGAGTGGATATATCTGGCATGGCTCCCGGTTTGTCTATTCTTTGTAAAACCGACCTTTTCTGCAATTGAGACCAATCTTCTTGAAGAAATAGGTGGTATTTTAGGCATAGGTGGGAATGGTTACAGATATCTGGTCAATACCGACAAAACTCGGGATATAATGACTTTTGTATATCTTTTCGTCTTCCAAACATAATTCAATTACTTCTTTTATCCTTTTCTTAGCTAGTTCAAATGTCTTTCCCTGAGTATGGCAACCGGCCAAGCTGGGTACAGAAGCCACATAATATCCGTCTTCGTCTCTTTCAAAAACAACAGTGAAATTCATGATCTTGGTTGATTTAGTCATGGTTCAAATTATACACCTTTTGACAACATTAGATTCTGTGGAGGTTATGATATACTAATTACATGGATCCGGTACCGCCAGTCTCTGTCATTACACCAAAACCAAAATCCAAAGTTCCGTTGATTATTGTTGGTGGAATAATTATCTTTAGTCTAGGAATTGCTCTGGGCCTCTTTTTCGGCAAGAATTTGTATTCTCAACCGGCCATCGAACCCACTCCTACACCTATCGCCAAAGCAACCCCTACTCCAAACCCCACCGCCAACTGGAAAACATATATAAACAAAAATCTTGGGGTAATTTTTAAGTACCCGAACAGTTGGGTAATAACAGAAACGGATATGTATGTCGTTGTATTAAAAGATCCCGATATGCGAACGGTTATTGGAGCTTGTCCTGGATACTCATTTTCCGTTTCAAAGTATGACCCGTTATTAAACTATTCACGATTTGATAGAGTTACCAAATCAGAGCTTAATGGTGAACCTACTGTGATTTGGGAAAACGACGACTCGAAGTGTAAAGAAAAAGTCATATTAATCAATGATCTACCATCAAGTTTAGTAAAACCCAAGTATATTATTTCTTTTATGTCCAATAATCCAGATGGCAAAAAAGTGGTTGACCAAATACTAGCTACATTTAAGTTTATTGATCAAAAGGAAATGGTTTGTGGAGGAATCGCTGGCGTAATTTGCCCTGATGGATATAATTGTAAATATGACGGGGATTATCCCGACGCTTCAGGAATTTGTATTAAAAATTAACGCGGTGAAATTTCCAAAAGTCTGCTATTTCATCTACTGATAAATTTGAGTTGGCGACACTGACAGCGAAATCTACTATTTCTTTTTCAGAAATCTTTATATTAACCCCGTTTATTTTCAGGAAACTGTATGTACATATAAAAGCTGTCCTTTTGTTTCCATCCACAAACGGGTGGTTTTTGACAATTGATTGCATCAACGCTCCCGCTTTGAGAAATATGTCAGGGTATAAATCCTCCCCGTCGTAGGTTGCAAAAGGCCTAAATATTGCAGAATGGAGCATGTTCATATCCCGTACTCCAGAAGAACCTCCGTGTTTCATCAAAGCAAATTCATGTGCCGCAAGTACTTGCTCTAATGTAAATACAGTCATTGTAATTTTGCCAAAGTTTCCAGCGCCTTTCCATACTTTGACTCAACTTCTTTCAATAATTCGAGCCATTCCTGGTTTCCGGCAACATCATATACAGTCTGAGATGGGAGCTTGGTGGCAAAAGTAATTGACCCGTTGGAATGGGTGATAGCCATCTTACTGCCTTTTTTAAGATTGTTTCTTCGTATAAATTCAGAAGGGAATATTCCACCTAAAGAATTTCCTATCTGGGCCACTGTCTTTAACATAGTTATAACATGTTATTACAGATAATTGTTTATGTCAAGTGTTTACCCCCGCGCTTGAAGAAGCGGCGGATTTGGGAGGCAGCCTCGGTGATATTTTTGTCTGCACCCAAAATTTCATTGACCTTTTTGAACATCCGGCGGATTTCGATCAGAATAGATATGGCCTGAATGGCTACCGGAACCAAAAGTAAGGTCAGGGTAATAATAACAATCGTTAATAAAAGTTGAGCTAAGTTATTCATGGTAAATGGTCAGATTTTGTGACTTGGTCTTACCATATTTGGAAGCCACCACCACCGAAATTTTGTTAACTTCAAATTCCAGCGGCACCCGGAAGCTGAAAGTTCCGCCTTTGTCCAAAGCGACCAGCTGACCATTGACTGAAAGAGTGGCTTGGGGATCGGTTGTCCCTATTATCTCCACACTCTTTTCGGAGGTTTTGAACTGATCGATAGGCCGGGTAATGGATAAGGGGGGAGCCCCGGTCAAAATCCGGTATTGATAGACCAGATACGCCCCAAACAAAGTAACCAGCATAATCACAACGGCAATTCCGGTTGTTTTTGGAGTCCAGACACTGATATCGGTCATGGGGGTGGTTATTCCGCGGGGAATAATTTGGCCTTTGGGGTTTTCCATAAAATCCCGCCGGAAAACCGCCAATATTTGATCAACCGGCAAGCCCAAAAACTGCGCATAATTTTTGATAAAACCCCGGGCCACCGTATTTCCGGGAAGCCGGGAATAATCATCGGCTTCCAGGGCCTGCAAAAACTCACTGCGGATTCTGGTTATCCGCGCTACGTCAGCAATTTCCATTTTTTTGGCCGACCGGCCGGCCTGTAATAGTTGACCGACACTTTTCATGATTCGGACACCGTCCTATTCAAAAACTCTTCGGCATTGGCAATCAAGACATCCCGGGGTTTAGCCCCGTCACCGCGGCCAATTACACCCGCTTGTTCCAGCTCATCAATTACCCGGGCGGCTCTGGCATAACCGATACTCAGTTTGCGTTGCAAGAGGCTCGCCGAGGCTTTGTCGTTTTGAACAACTATTTGGACCGCCTGAGCAAATAATTCATCCTGACTTGAGCCATCGGCCGATTGGACCTGGGTATTTCCCCGGCCTTTTTTGCCAATAGCCATAGATGTCACTTCTTCGGTATAGTGGGGAACCACGCCTTGCTTTCGGATAAAATCAATCAGGGCTCCGATTTCTTTGTCTGAAACATAAGCTCCCTGTATCCGGGTCGGTTTAGCCTGATCCGGAGGCACAAACAACATGTCCCCTCTGCCTAATAATTTTTCTGCTCCGGGCTGGTCTAAAATTACTCTGGAATCAATCATTGATGAGACGGCGAAAGCCAAACGGGTGGGAATATTGGCCTTAATAAGGCCGGTAATAATATCGACCGATGGCCTCTGAGTAGCCAAGACCAGATGAATTCCGGTAGCCCGGGACATTTGGGCCAGGCGGGTAATGGCATCTTCCACTTCGACGGGGGCAAAGAGCATAATGTCCGCCAATTCATCTATGAGAAGCACAATATACGGCAGAGCCTGAAAACCCGATGATTCATTGTAAGCATCAATATTGCGTACGCCCACCTCGGCAAAAACTTTGTATCTTCTATCCATTTCCACCGTCAGCCATTTGAGAGCCGAGAGCACTTTTTCCGGCTCGACAATGACCGGTGACAACAGATGAGGAATGCCGTTGTAGTTGGTCAGTTCTACCCGTTTAGGATCAACCATAATTAAATTCAGCTCGGCCGGACTGGCGCGAAACAGGAGCGAAGCGATAAAAGCATTGATGCAGACCGATTTACCCGATCCGGTCATACCGGCAATCAAAATGTGCGGCATGCGGGCAATATCGCCAATGACCGGCTTACCTGAGACATCGAGGCCCAATGAAACTGCCAATTTGCTCTTGTGGTGGCGCATGCCATCCGACTCCAGCATCCGCCGCAGACTGACAAATTCAGGAGACCGGTTTGGTAATTCTATACCAACCAGTGACCGGCCCGGAATGGGGGCTTCGATGCGGATTTGGCCGGTGGGAGCGGCCAGAGCCAGGGCCAAATCATTTGAGAGAGATGAAATTTTGGACAGCTTGGTTCCGATAGCTACTTCCAGGGCATATTGGGTGACTGCCGGACCAAGGTTGACTTCCACCACTTTGGCAGTAATACCAAAAGCTTCCAGAGTACTTTCAATAATATCGGCATTGGCTTTGGGATCTCCGCGGTCGGCTTTGCCGGAAACTGTCTCGGATAGAAGCGTCAGGGGTGGATATTTCCAGGGTGAGTCGGAGGCGGTGGTAGGCGGATTGATGGTCAGCTGGGTTGGTCTTTTGTCGGCAATCACTACATTGGCGGGCTTGGCTACTTGGGGAGCCATGCCACCCATGCGGATGACGGTATTGGTGTTATTTAGAGCTGTTTTTGGTTTGGATTTGAAGAAACGCCTCAGACCGATAAACCAATTAATGATATCTTCAAAAGGAATATTAAACATGACGACAGCTCCAACCACCAAACCGATAAACAAAAATATTCCGGCTCCGGCCACTGACACCAATATCGCCAGGCCATTCCAGAGCTCTGTCCCAAGCGTGCCTCCGCGGGTGATACCCGCAAGACAGCCAAGGATTATGAGACTGCCCACAAAAACATTGGCGTTGGCAAGTGAAGTTTTGATTTTGCTGACCAGAAACCCCGCGGTGATAAAAGAAAAGGGTAGGAAGAATGTAGCGACAGTCCCCAAATTTCCCACCAATATTTTATTCACAGCCAATAGAAGTGAACCCTTGAGGGAAAAAGATAGCCAAATTAACAAAGCACAGCTCCATAGCAGAGCAACAGACATGGCATAAATAGTATTTTTTTTAAACTTCAGTTTGGGGGCAGTTCTGCGTCTGGCCATAAGATTATTATATACTAGCTGGAACCAATTCCAAAAGTATCGCACTATTTGGACTCATGGGCAATTGATATTGCAGATTCCCCTCCGAAGTCGCAATAGCATAACGAACCGGGTTGCTACCCAAAATCGTCTGATGCATAATGAAGTTGCGATCTGAGAGATCTGTAAAGGTTACAGGAACTATTTCACTATGAACGTTTTTTGGGTCATAGTTAACTACTAAGACCTGAAAACCTTTCTTACTTTTGGCCGCAATCGCTTTGACCCACGAGCCTTCACCGGTTACTCCCAACCGGTCATCGCCCAATAAATTCAAGAACCTGAGCGCTTGCTCACGCGGTTTGCCTAAGACCCCCCAAGATCCGGTGACAGAAAAAGAAAAACCATATTTTATTTTGTACAACAGTTCCCGGGAAGCGGCGATCAGATGAATAGCTCCAAGCCTGGTATCATTGGCTCCCCCTTTCTCCGAATCGGCCCCAAATTCTGAAACTATTTTTTCAACATTGGCAAAATAGGGGTGACTTTCGATCCAACGACTGACACTAGCTACATCCTCGCTATATTTATCCAGATCCAGATCATAGCGGTGCCAGGAAAAGAAATCCAAGCGCAATTTGTTTTGTAAAATAAAAGGAAAGAAGTTGTCTATCCAATTTTTATATAATCCGGTCGTAGCCGGACCACCGAATTTGAAATTTTGACTGGTCTTGGCAGAGGTTGCTCCCCGCGATGCATACAAATAAAGAGTCTGATAATTTTTGGCTCCGCCCATGGTCCATTTGCCAAACAAATCGGGTTCATTCCAAACTTCATAATACATATTGGGTATGTTTTTGTCACCGCTGTAATGCTCGATGGTTTTTTGAATAACCTGACTCCATTGGTTCCAATCTTTTGGTGCATCGACTATGTCTGATTTGGAAATGACGGGTGGCATGTAGGACAAAGACAAAAATGGTGTGGCTCCACTAGCCCTGATTTTGTCAACTAAAATATCTAATTTTGACCAATTAAAAACAAGTTGGTTGTTGTTTAACGACACCACGTCAAACCCATCGTAAATATGATCGACGCGGATGTATTTAATGCCAAGTGCCTTAACTTGTGGTTGAGTCTTATCCATAAAGGTCGTCAATTCGTCCCCGCCCTGAGCCAGAGCTTGCCAGGGCCGGGGCAGGGGACCAATCACTTGATCTGTCTGGACATCAATGGCGGCCAGCCGCCCTTCGGCACCTGCCCAGTTGCGTTGAATTTGGGTTATCCCCTTCAACAGCATAGGCAAAGCCAAGGCCAAAACCACCATCGCCAGATACGACCACCAATTTTCTTTAGCTTTCATGAAGTTGATTTTATCCTAAATCAAGAAAGGAAAACAGACATAGTCAATCGCATTGACTCTTATAGCCCCTTATTAGTCAATGTCAATGACTACCGTAAACGGGCAACTTTTTCTTTTGGTAAAAAATTCTCATTATTGACGATTCTTTTACCAGTCTTGTGTTCCAATTCACTCCTGGCATTTCTGGCCACAGTTCCACCTTTTTGGCCTGCCACTGCATTTTCTGGCATTCCCGTGGCTTTCATTGTTTCGGCAATTTGGCGAGTGGACAATTCCGCGAGTGCCGTAAAAATTAATTCAGCTTCGCTCATGTGATCACGTAAATTTTGTGTTCTTAAATTCTTAATTTCTTTGTGTTGTTTTACGGTCAGTCCCGTCCACTCTTTATGAATAATATTTGTCAAAATGGCATATTCTTCCTCTTTTGATATCTCATGACTTTTCCAATAATCTGTGAGTTTGTTTCTTGTTTCTTGACCCATCATCCGTTGCTGAATCCATTTTTCACTTCTACCATGCTGTTGCCAATAATTACGGGCCCGGTCAACCGATCTTGCCGGATCGGACATATCTTGAATCCGCTCATGACCAACTTTGGCCAACCACAGTTTGATGGGTTCAGCTTTTGGACTGGGAACGGATTGAATTAAGCGAAAAAGGGTTTCAGTATTTGCGACATCGGTCAAATATTTTTTACCGTCCGTTGCCTTTAATTTCAGTTGGTCACATTTTGTGACCACCTGACTTCCTTCGTTTTTCAGGCGATTTTTAAGAGTGGTCCAATAACTTTTGGCTTTTTGGTGATTGGTCTGTTGAATTAATATGGAGATTATATCCACTACCGAAAAAAACCAAGTTTCGCTTTTTTCATCATAAATCCGGCGGATATTATAGTTTTCAAAAATCACTATTGCGTCCTTCATATTATCTGGCATCATAGACTGTTCTGATATATTCCCTAATACTGGTGATACCGGA
>CAYITQ010000024.1:8463-10743 GCA_964366335.1 uncultured Gammaproteobacteria bacterium | reverse complement strand
TCCAGAGTCTTTGCTCATGTCAAACCCATTGAATCACCCTTTAACAACTTGTATTCAATCCCCACCGGTCTGGATAGCACCAAAGTCAATTATTTTCATTATCCCCAAGACTTAAATATTGATGCTGATTTAAACTTTGGAGATTACAAGGTCGTATTCTTAGCAGAAAGAGATATCAATATAAACAAAAATATAAATTTTAATGATAACACGGGTCTGGTAGCTCTCTATGCAGGTGGAAACATTAATATTGATTCCCAAGTAGGCACAGTCACAGGCACAGGCGTAGACCCTGATACCCTGACTCCAAACCTAGAAGGAATCTTTTTAGCTAGTGGCAGTTTTAATACCGGGACTGGAACAAAGCAACTGAAAATTGAAGGACCGGTTATTGGCATTAGTGGTGTCAATTTCCAAAGAAATCTTTATTCCCAGTGGCCAAATGAGTTTATTGTCTTTAGACCTGATATTTTAATGAAACTCCCCAAACCCCTTTTAAGACAGAATAATTTGTGGATGGAGGGAAATCCTTGACTACTTAACTAACCCAGCCCCGGAAAAGACTGCGGAATCCAGCATGGGAGCCAAATCAGGATAACGCTGGAAGACTTCTATCTTTCTAGTTGTGGACCCGTCTGTCGCTTCAGAAGTAATATTTTTGCCTTGAACTGGAAATGATGATGAACCAGAAACTGCGACATAGTGTGCAGTGTCACCATTGTACAACAACCGTACTCTCAATAATATTTTACCGCTCGGTAAACCACTTATTGTTTTATGATACAAATATGAGTGATCTGTGGGGCAACTTCCGATAGAAGTATCGGAGGCGGTAAAGCCTCCACGCGAATCGGGATCGTAAGCATAACGGGTTATTTTGTAAACACCGGCGGTTTTATAATATAATGAAGCCTCAATGGCCGGTTTGCTCCCCGTGGAAACTGTTCCCCAACATAAATCCAGACTGCCGGGTGAATATTCCCCGACTCCTTCGGTAATATTTCCATCACTATCATGACCCGTCATAAATATTGTAGCTGATTCACCGGCGGACAGGGGTTCAGGAATACTTATTGAATTTCCACTGTATGGAATCCCTACAACCCCGATGGAGTTATATTGTTGATTCATCGGTGCTGCCAAAGCAGCCTCAATACCAGCCTCGGCGGCAGACAGAGCCCGTGATGACTCTTCTTGGGTAGTGGATGTACCGATATCTGTCACACTTCTTGAGACTACTGCCAAGCCTACAGTCAAAGCAACCGCTAAGACCAACAATATAACTATCAAGGCTTGACCTTTTTGCATAAATTAATAATAAACCTTTAATCGCGGTTACGCAAGACCACTTTGGTCTGAAAAGGTATTTCCGCCTGATCAAAAACAGACGTAGTTGGATCTCTCTTCAGATTAAAATTAATGTTTATTGTTTTGGTTTTCGGGACAACCGGTATACAAACAAAAACAAGATTATTTACAATCACCTGATTTGAGGAAATCGCAGCACTATTTGAGGCAATTGAATTTCCGATTATTGTATAAGTAATATCACCTCCTACTTGTGGAGTAAAAGTGATGCTACTATTACCACAACTTTTTATTTCTTGAGCAAATCGAAGCATCCCTGTCATGTTGTTTATAATATTGGCTCCCTCGGCGCGGACAACTGAGACTGCCGCCGATTTTTTGGATCCTCTTAATATTCCAAACAGTAAAACACTACCCACTACTGACAACACGGCAAATACACCTACCGCGACAACAGTTTCAATTAATGTAAAGGCCTGTTTCATTAATACTCCTTAAAAGAAATCGTTTGTTTAGCTGAAAAATCTTTATTCTTCTCCGTCCAAATTACCTTGACGGTTAAATTATCACCTGATATATCCAATTGACGCTTAAATGCCAATCCTGTCATATTTGAAGTACATGCCGCCGGGGTGTTCCAATCCAACGTGTTCAGACAGTAAGTCGGGACAGAAATTCTGGTGGAAAAATCCGGCCAGCTGATATTTTTTTGATTACGTAGCCACTCGACAGCTTCGGAGGCATATTGAGTCGCTTGGGTTTGGGATTTTGAAAATGTTGAACTGGAGACTGATTTAGTAGCACTTTGGACCAACGCTAAAATAGCCACCATGGCGACAGCCAAAGCAATTGTCAATTCTATTAGTATTTGTCCTGAGCGTAGTCGAAGGATCATTGTATATTTCCACTGATTGAAACATTAATAATTTTGTTAGCTGGACTCAGAGTAATAGTACCCGCAGTTGCTCCTTT
>CAYITQ010000024.1:0-8363 GCA_964366335.1 uncultured Gammaproteobacteria bacterium | reverse complement strand
ATGGATTTTTGGTGACATAACTGCATGCCCCGGTACTGCCTATTTCCAAAGTGGCACACAAGTTATAGGTTTTACAAGTAGTGGGACAAACTGGAGTATAAACATAAGATTGGCTGGGAACGGGGTCAATAGGAACTCCGGAGATATAATTTGGAGTTAATAAGTTGAGATTTGCGGGATATGTCCCAATGTCGCTTCTATAAATTTCCAGAGCCGAGCGCAGGCTTTCCAAATCAGCTTTGCGCCGGCCATCACGGGCGCTCTTTTTGGTAGCTTCAAATGCCGTCAGAGAGGCGCCCATAATCAAAGCCATTATTGATAATGCCACTAGTAATTCCACTAATGTAAAAGCTTTTTTCATAAATCACAGGTATTGTCTGATGCAACAGAGCAGTCATTTATTGTAACCCCGGACTTGCCATTTGAACACATTTCAAACAATTTCTTCTGCACTTCCATACAGGCATCCAATACATATGTCAAACCGTCAGTTGATGCATACCGGTAATTAGTGCCTTGAGGATCCACCGGAAAACCGGTCATATAGGATTGAAGTGGGGTCGCCAACACCGTTGGTGCCATTCCTGAAAATATCGGGTAAAGACCCGAATTGTTTGAGGAGTAATTTTCCAAGGCCACGCGGTATTGGTTGAGGTCAGACTGCCTACGGACATCACGGCCGCGCTTCTGGGTTCCCATAAAATTCCCAATAGCCAGAGTGGATAATATGGCGACCAGCGACATTGCTACCATGAATTCAATTAGAGTAAAGCCTTTTTTAATTTGAAACATACCAATTACATTGTATATCCTTTTTATAGTCTTTGTCACCTGTGTATTCCAAAGTTATACATATTTTGTACTTGGTCCGCTCAGAGTTTACAGAATATTTATATTGTAAACCTTTGTAAGTCTGCGGATCTTCGGGAAGTTTTTTGAGATATGTCACATTGACCGCGTCAATCAGAGGACCGCCCCCCCAAGGACAAACTTCCGAAGCCTTAAATCCACAGCTGATTATCTCACCCCGAGCGGAAGCCGCCGGAAGTATTTTGTAATCCTCAAAATATGCGTTCAGAGCCCGGCTCACTAATTCCACATCTGATTTGCGCTGGGCATCCCGCGTTTTCATCTGGCTGATTTTCAATTGGAAATAAGATACGCCAAATATAGCAAGTAGAACACAAGTTACAAAAATTATCTCGTCTTTAGAAAACTCCATAACTTAAAGTATACGCTATCCACCCACCCAAAATCAAAAAAGGGCCAAAGGGGACAGCGGTTTTTAACTTGGCTTTTTTAGTAATTAATAAATAGCCTCCATAAATTCCGCCAATGACAAAAGCTACCCAGAGGGCTGTAATTATTTTTGGGAAACCTAACCATAATCCCAAAACAGCTGCAATTCCAATATCACCACTACCCATAGCTTTTTTATTGGTAATTAACCATAATCCCCCTATTACCCCCATCCCCACCAATCCTCCCGATATCCCACCTATCCCACTACTCACTACTACCAATCCACCCCAAATCAAAACCATCCAATCGCTCACAAGCATAGTCTCCCAGTCCATAACGGCTATCACGGTACTGACCCATAAGATACCTAAATTACTTAAGGGACTTAGGACAAATCCCACTCCCAAAAATAATTCCACTAACAAATAGCGTACTGGAATAGGGGACTGACAATATCTGCACTTTCCACGAAGTAGAAGGTAAGAGGCAATAGGCAATAGGTCACAGGAAGACAGCGCATGCTTGCAATTTGGACAAAAAGACCTCCCCTTGTACCACGACACACCGCGGGGAACGCGATATATAACTGCATTCGCAACGCTCCCCGCGATTACCCCCAGAACAAACATTAAAAAAATCATCATGGCACACAGACATGAGTCGTTCCTGCTGTACCATCGGCAACACCGTTAGCTGTGGCTACAAAAGTTTTTGACGAAGCCAAGAAACAAATATGCGTCAGCTGATTGGTATCACTGGTCAGTATTAGTTGATTTTTCTTGGCTGCATCAGTCTGTAGAGCTAAACGGGTTTGCAATTGAACTTTAATCTCGGCTTTGTCCAAAAGTTCCTGTAGGATTGTCGTGTTTAGAAGACCAATCGCAGATGTCCCTTGTACAACATAGGTATACGGAGAAACACATTTTTTGTTTGGACTTGCCCCTACAGTCGCTTCCCAAGGATAACAACCAAAGGTAGCGTAATACCGTTCGACAGCGTTTAGGGCTTCCGATGCGTCAGATTTTGATGCCGTGTCTTTGGCTTTGTTGATTTGTTCAACCGGATTGATGGAGGACAAGACGGCCACGGCCAGAACGGCGATGACAGAAATGACCACCAAAAGTTCTATAAGTGTAAATCCCTGCCTGCCGGCGGGCACGGCTTTTTTGAATTTAAATATTTTCATTAAATATTTCACCCCCTTCGCCTCGCCGAATCCCGATCGAGTCGGGAGAAGGCGGGTTTTTTAAAATTGACTAGTTAAATTGTAAATTGGCATGACAATGGTAAAAATAAGAAAACCTACACCGACACCCAGTAGGATGATTATTAATGGCTCGATGGCAGTTGTCAACCCTTTGACAGCACTTTCAGAATTACTTTCAAAATAATGTGAGAGTTTACCCAGGACATCATCGAGCTTCCCCGTCTCTTCACCAACAGCCACCATTTGCCCGATTATCGGAATAAAGCTTTCTGACTCGGCAAAACTGACTGACAGGGGAAAACCTTTTTCCACTTTGGAAATTATCCGCCTAAGTTCTGACTCAATAATTACATTTCCTGTGGCCGCCGAAACCACTTGCAAGGCTTCAACAATCGAGACTCCAGCTCCCACCAAAAGGGCCAAAGTTCTGGTCATTTCGGTCAACATTATCATGTTCTGCATTGGACCCATAACCGGTATTTTATAAGCAATTCCATCCCACCATTTACGACCGATGGGAGTTGCGAGATATTTTTTGAATGACAAATAAGCCACTACGCAAATTATTAGTGCCAACCACCAATATTTAACCGAAAAATCAGACATCGCTATTAGTATTTGGGTAGGCATCGGTAATTTAGATCCGAATTCTTTGTATAATCCGGTCAGCTTGGGAACTACCACAACCATCATCAGAACCATGACCCCAATCATGCCGATAAAAACAATTACCGGATAGACCAATGCTCCTTTTACTTTTCCGGCGAAATCCCGGCCTTTTTCCAGATTGTCCGCCAACCTGTTGAGAATTGTCTCCATGACACCTGCTGATTCACCGGCTTTTACTAATGCTATATAGACTTTGTTAAACACTTTCGGATGTTTGGACAGAGCAGTTGAGAGTGCAGTTCCTGCCTGGACGTCATCTAATATTTTTCCTACTATTTCACCAAATAGGGGAGTGGACTGAAGCTTTAGTAAATTTAGGGCGTCGGTCAGCGGTAATCCGGCGTTTAACATGGTCGCCATTTGCCTGGTAAAAGCCGCCAATTCATCATCAGACACCCCCTTGAGTTTTGAAATAAACTTATCTAAGTCCAGTCCCGGTTTTACCTCCGCTATATCAATGGGGATTAATTTCTGGGCAGATACCGACGATTGAGCGTGGGCGACATCAGAGGCATCCACAAACCCTTTGATAATTGTCCCTTGCAAATCACGGGCTTTATATGAAAATTTCATATTTTAAGAGTCCGCATGGCATAACTCTCGGCGGTTTCCCGGGTAATTAATCCTTGTTTTATTAAGCCAGCCAAAGATGATTCTAGTGTTGACATGCCATACTCACTCGATGTCATAATAATATTGTCCAGCATATGAGTCCGGGATTCGCGGATAGCTGTTCTAATTGCTGATGTCGCTTTCATGACTTCAAAAGCCGCAACCCGACCACCACCAACTTTGGGAATCAGACGTTGTGATAAGACGACTTCGAGACATGCTGACAATTGCATTCTGGCTTGGGCCTGCTGACTTTCGGGAAAAACATCAATTATTCTATCCACTGTTTGCGAGGCGGAATTGGTGTGTAGAGTAGCAAAGACTAAATGACCCGTTTCGGCAATGGTCAGAGCCAGAGAAATAGTCTCAAAATCACGCATTTCACCAATCAAAACCACATCCGGATCTTCCCGCAGAATAGAACGAAGAGCGATATCCCAAGAGTGAGTATCACTTCTCATCTCGCGCTGGGAAACTATGGCGCGGGCAGAAGAATAAATATATTCCACCGGATCTTCAATAGTGATTATATGCACCGGTCTGGTTTGATTTATTTCTTCAATAATTGCTGCAAGGGATGTAGATTTTCCATGCCCGGTGGGACCGGTGACCAGGACAAATCCCTGTTTGGCACTTACTATTTGGTGACAAACTGCCGGTAATCCCAAAGTATCAATGGTCGGAATATTTGAAGGAATAAGTCTGAAGCTGGCAGCTTGGGTATTTTTTTGGCAATAGGCATTGACCCGAAACCGGCCTCCGTCTTCCAATGTGAATGAAAAATCTGCTTCCTTATTCACACCGAATACTTGTCTTAATTCGGTATTCATGACACCTGTCAACAACTGTTCTGTCGCCATCGGATTTAATACTTCTTCACCCGCAACCGCAATCAAATCTCCGTCAAGTCTGATCATGGGCGGAGAACCAACCACCAAATGCAAATCTGATGCCTTATTTTCAATAGTGTAGTGTAGAAGTTGTTGGATTGTCATACTACTCTTGGGCCACCCGGATAATTTCTTCCAGGGTGGTTATTCCCTCTACCACCTTCAAATAACCGTCTTGTTTCATGGTAATCATTCCTTCTAATATTGCTTGTTTTTCAATGATTGAATCCGGTTGACGCTCCAGAATCAGTCGGCCGATTTTTTCGGTAATCGGTAAGACTTCAAAGATTCCAATTCTACCCAAAAATCCCGTATTGCCACATTGCGGACAGCCTACACCTTTTTGTAGTTCCAGTTTATTATCAAGATCTTTGTTCCACAATTCACCCAGGACTTGCCTAATATCGTCTACGACCTCGGGTGTCGGAACATACAAAGTTTTGCAATATTTACAAATTTGCCGCCCCACTCTTTGGGCTACGATGGCGGTAATTGTCGAAGCCAATAAATAGGGCTCCGCTTTCATGTCCAACATTCTGGGCAAGGCCCCGGCGGCACTACTGGTGTGAAGCGTCGAAAATACCAAATGTCCGGTAAGCGAGGCTTGGACTGCCAGTTCCGCTGTTTCTTCGTCGCGGATTTCTCCGACCATGACCACATTCGGATCCTGGCGCAAGAAAGACCGCAAGCCTGAAGCAAAAGTCAGACCCGCCTGGGGATTTACCTGGACCTGATTGACTCCGGGGATTTGATATTCAACCGGGTCTTCAAGTGTCACTATATTTACTTTAGGTGTATTTATCTTTGATAAAACCGAATACAGGGTTGTCGTTTTTCCTGAGCCTGTGGGTCCCGTTACCAAAATAATCCCGTGCGGCCGTAATATAGCTTCTTCCAGATTCTTTAGGGCCCGTCCCCGCAAACCCAATTCAGGAAGTGAAGGAACATCATTGGTCTTTTTTAATAAACGCATGACCACTTTTTCACCATGGACCGTCGGCAGAGTAGACACCCGAAGATCGACCTGTTCTTCATCTATAGAAAAATTAAACCGGCCATCTTGGGGAACGCGTTTTTCATCAATTTTCAGATCAGCCAAAATCTTAATTCTCGAAACCAGCGAATCGTGAATGGTTTTGGGCAATACCAACTTTTCGTGTAATATTCCATCTATCCGGTAACGCACCCGGGTCCGAAGTTCTAATGGCTCGATATGAACATCAGAGGCCCGCGATTTGGCCGCAAATTCCAATATGGTCGTCACTATCTTGGCAATCGGGGCTTCTTTGATATATTCACCGACCTTGCGGATATCAATGGTTTTGACTTCCGGAGTGCTTGCACCGCCTACTTCCTTGAGGGCTGCTGAAACTTCACCGGACAAACTTTGTTCGTACAAATTATTCAAGCCGCTTTGGATATCAGCTCTGGTTGCGGCAAAGGGTTTGATTTTGACACCCAATTTCTTTTCCAGAAATTCAATTGCGGACAGGTCCATCGGATTGTTCATGGCCAGATGCAATTCCCGGGCCGGGGAATCGTATTCAAAAGGAATGAGCATCAGACGGGTTGCTGTCGCTTTATCTATATACCCTAAAGCTACAGGGGAAGTAGCTTTTTCTTTGAGTGACACAAAACCAATATTGTAATAAATGGCTTTGGACTTGACGACATCTTCGTCTACTATTATCTTTTTATCCAAAAGATATTTCAATGGATCAGTACCAGACTTGACAAAAGTCTTTTTGGCTTCTTCAAAAGCGACTTTGTCTATCTTGTGATTTGAAAGCAAGACTTCTAATATTCCGAAACTGTCTTTATCTTGGGCAGGCTTCATAAATCCATTATAATACATTTTATGCAGGCGTACATCATTCAGGATTCAGGATTCAGGATTCAGGATTCAGGATCGGATACTCTGATTATTACACCTGAAAAATCGATTGGGATAGACGAGGTCAGGCAAATTCAGACATTTTTGTCAAGAAAGCCTATACAGTCTCCTCACAACACCGTCTATTTAAAAGATGCTCATCTCTTGACTATTTATGCACAAAACGCACTTCTCAAAATCTTGGAAGAACCACCGGGCAATAGTGAAATTTATCTGGTCACCGACCAGCCCGATATGCTTCTGCCGACTATTTTATCCCGCGTCCAAATTTCCCATATCACCCCAATCTCCCGTATCGCCCCCATCAACCCAACCGGGTATAATCTCGACTCCCTCACCACCCGCGAGCAAGCCCTGGGTTTTTTGGATGGGGTGGAAAACTGGATCCATGACTCCATAAATAACTCCCCCTTACGTCCCCCTCTTAATTTAAGAGGGGGATCAGAGGGGGCGTTATATGAAATTATTAACAAAACCCGCAAATACCTCAAAGCCAACTGCAATATAAAATTATGTCTGGATTATTTAGCAATTAATCTGCTATCATACTAAGACAATGGCGAAAAAGAAAAGTGATTATCAGGCGGATGCGATACAGGTTTTGGAAGGGTTGGAACCGGTCCGCAAACGTCCCGGCATGTACATCGGCTCGACTGATAGCAAAGGTCTTCATCAATTGCCTTACGAAATCATCACCAATTCTATTGACGAAGCTTTGGCCGGATTCGGTAAGCGAATCTGGATCATCGTCCACAAAGACGGATCTTTGTCGGTCCAAGATGAGGGGCGTGGCATCCCCATAGACAAACACAAATCTGGGGTCTCGGGTCTGGAATTGGTCTTGACCAAGCTTCACGCCGGAGGAAAATTTGATGAAAAAACTTATAAAGTTTCCGGAGGACTTCACGGAGTGGGCGGATCAGTAACCAACGCTTTGTCCGAATGGATGAGGGCAGAGGTCAGACGAGATAACAAAGTCTATGCTCAAGATTACAAAATCGGTATTCCCCAGGGACCAGTCAAAATAACCGATTCTCCAATGTCTGCAAATGTTGCCGGAAGCGGAACTTTTATCCGTTTCAAGCCGGACGCCTCTATGTTTGCTACGGTCGAGTGGAATTATGAAACCATTGAAAATACAGTCCGTAATTTTGCTTATCTGTTGGCTGGATTGCACTTCTTCGTAACCAATGAAACGGCCGGAACCACCCGCCAATTTTATTTTGAAGGGGGAATCAAATCACTAGTTGCTCATCTAAACCGTGACAAGAAAACTTTGACCGATCCGATCTTTGTGACCAAAACCGTGGAAGGCACTCAAGTTGAATTAGCTTTGCAATATAACGATTCATATAACGAAGTCCTCCAATCGTTTGTCAATACTGTCTTTACTTATGATGGCGGAACTCATGTCACCGGTCTGCGGATGGCTCTGACCCGGTGTATCAATGATTATGCCAAAAAAATCGGGGCCGTCAAAGAGGGCGAAGCCATGACTGGTGAAGATATGCGCGAAGGCCTGACGGCCATAATTTCTATCAAAATGCCCACCCAACTTATTCAATTTGAATCTCAAACCAAAGCTAAATTAAATAATCCCGAAATCCAAGGCTATGTCCAAACTGCTGTTAAAGAAGGTCTCGATACCTATTTTGAAGAAAACCCAAGCGACGCCAAGCAAATTGTAGCCAAAATTTTACTAGCCGCAAAGGCCCGTCTTGCGGCTCGGGCTGCTAAAGAAGCGGTTCTTCGCAAAGGGGCTCTTGAAGGTATGACTCTGCCTGGAAAACTGGCCGACTGTCAGGAAAAAGATCCTTCACTTTGCGAATTGTATCTGGTAGAAGGCGAC
>CAYITQ010000023.1:0-10862 GCA_964366335.1 uncultured Gammaproteobacteria bacterium | reverse complement strand
CCTGTATTACTGTTCCTTCACAGACTTTGATTCAGGAAAAGACTCCCAGCTGGTTACGCGGCCGGGTTTATTCACAGCTGAGTTTTTTGTTGATTATCGCGACAACCTTGCCTATTTTGGCTGCGGGCACTTTGGCAGACGCTTTGGGTGTAGCTCCGCTTATGGGCTTAATGGGATTAATACTCTGTGTTATATATTATATTTTCAAGAGAAAGGGGGATTATGTCTTGGCGAACGGTTTTGGGCTTTGAAATTCATATAGAGTTGGCGACTAATTCAAAGATGTTTTGCGGCTGTCCTGCGGATCATTTTGCCAAAGAACCTAATACTCAAGTTTGCCCTGTTTGTCTCGGACTTCCCGGAGCATTGCCGGTACCCAATGCCAAGGCTATTGAATGGTGTATCAAATTGGGTTTAGCCTTAGGGTGCAAGATTAATCTGCAGAGTAAATTTGACCGCAAAAACTATTTTTATCCTGATCTGCCGAAGGGTTATCAAATCAGCCAGTACGATGAGCCTTTCTGCGTTGAAGGGAATCTCCTTGGACATAAGATTAGAAGAGTTCACCTGGAAGAAGATACCGGAAAATTACTTCACCAGGGTTCTGAGACTTGGATTGACTTTAATAGAAGTGGTGTCCCATTGGTGGAAGTAGTTACGGAAGCTGATTTCAAAGATAGTAATGATAGTGATTTGTTTTTAAAAGAGCTTCAGCAAATAATCAGAACACTCGGAATTAGTAGTTGTGATATGGAGAAGGGATCGATGCGCTTAGAAGCGAATATAAGTGTCAGCCCAGATAAAAAATTGCCAAATTATAAAGTCGAAATCAAAAATGTTAATTCGTTTAGATTTGTCAAGAAAGCCGTCGATTTTGAGGTTTCACGTCAAATCAAGTTGTTAGAATCGGGTGCTAATCCGGTACAAGAGACACGCGGGTTTAAAGAGACTACTGGCGAGACCTTTTCTCAAAGAATCAAAGAAGAAGCCCATGATTATCGGTATTTTCCCGAGCCAGATATTCCGCCATTTGAATTTACACAATCACAAATTGAAATTTGGTGGTCAGAATTACCAACTTTGCCAGAGCAATCACGACTTCAATTAATTAAACTGGGACTATCAGAAGCGAATGCCATAATTCTTGTTGCTTCTCCAGCCAAATTTGATAAATTTACCCAATTGGCCGAATTCCATGACCCATTATTGGTTGCAACTGCAGTCATCAATTGTCCACAAGATAATCTAAGTAACCTAAGTATCTCAGAAAAAGTTATGTTTACTGATGAAACCGGGATTCGCGAAGTAGCCCAGAAAGTCATTTCAGAAAACTCTAAAATTGTTGAGTCTATCAAGTCCGGCAAACCCCAAGCTGTAGGAGCTTTGATAGGACTTGTTAAAAAAGAACTGGGAGATATTGACATCAAGTTAACAGAGTGTATAATCCATGACAACATATATGGCCGGCGTTAGCATTGAGAATTTTGCGTTACTTATTAGAAGAGATGTATATGCAGTGCAAGTGGCAGGAGAACTCCGTGACAGAATAGCGGTTGGTACCAATGATCTCCAAATAGAATTAGAAGAAATTGAAGCTTTAGGATTGCCACTTGTAAACTATTTTATTAAATACCCAGGACACAGAGCCTCAGACATGGGAATATTCCCCGACGAATAGTCATTTTGTATATTAGAACATACAACATTATTTCTTTCTTTTTTTGTGTGGAATATCAGAGAGAACCAGCAATACAAATGCTATAAACATACCAATCACAAATGTCCAGCGGTTGTTTACCAATGTATTATAGAAAGATAATAAAAAATATAAATTCATTTTGATCGCTCCTTCTTTCTAGAATTTATGAATAATACCAATGAAAAACCTATTGTCCCTAACATTATTATAAACCAAATACTATTTAATACCTGCTGAGTCTCACTCATATTTTCCACCCCCTATCTTTAACTAATCTTAATGAGAGGTATACGAACAATATAGATGTTATAACGGCATTTTGGAGATTATTCGATAAGGTTTGGTTTGTAAACAAAGGTAATACAACAGAGCCCAAAAAAAGCCCTTTGGCTGAATCCATAAAGAAATTAGATAAAAGTTCAACCTGTTTATTATTGAGCATTAATACTAAGTATAACACAATCCCATTGACACAAAAAGTAATAGGTGAGATTATAGGTTTATGAATAAGATAACCCAAGTAAACGAATATGAATTCCCTATCGAGGTGAAAAAAAACGGTAATTATTATGTGGCCACTTGCTCAGTGTGGTCTGACTGTTATGCCCAAGGGCATTCACTGGAAAATGCCGTGGATTCTATTTCTGATGTGGCTAAGGGACTAATCGAAATATATGAGCAGGAAGACAAAAAAATTCCTTTTGGGTATTGATAAGAGAGAGTTCAATAAGCTATAACAGTAATCAATGGCTGCTAAATTTGTCCACTTACATTGTCACACGGAATATTCGCTTCTGGATGGTCTGTCCAAGATCAAAAATCTAGTCAGACGGGTCAAAGAGCTCGAGATGCCGGCCATAGCCATTACCGACCACGGCGGCATGTATGGAGCCATTGAATTTTATAAGGAATGCACAAAGGAAGGAGTAAAACCACTTATTGGTCTGGAGGCATATACTACCCTAAAAGACCACAAACTGCGTGACGGAAGAGGAGAAAACAGTCATTTGTTGCTCATTGCCCAAAACAATACCGGCTATAAAAATTTGATGAAACTTTCCACAATCGCTAATGTGGAAGGGTTTTACTACAAACCCCGTTTTACCCGTAAGATTATCCGCCAATACAGCGATGGTTTGATTGTGACATCGGCTTGTCCAAAAGGTGAGATAGCTGAAGCCCTAATCAATGGTAATTATGATTCGGCCAAAAAAATAGCCCAATGGTTTTCCGAAATCTTTGGTGATCGGTATTATTTAGAAATACAAAGACATTTTTACAAAGATTATCTTGATAATTTAAAAAACCAACCACGTATTTTTGATAAACTGCAAAAACTTCAAAAAGATGAAGATCTGTGGGTTGGGGGGATAGTAAAGCTTAGCCGCGAATTGGGAATTCCCCTTGTTGCTACCAACGACGCTCATTATCTAGCGCCGGCTGACGCCACTGCCCAAGACGCATTGGTGTGTATTTCGACAGGAAAAAACGTCACTGACATAGAACGAATTCGCTATATTGACGCACCTACTTTCTATTTACGAAGCGAAGATGAAATGCGTAAAATCTATTCCGACTTTCCTGACAGCATCGATAACACCTTAAAAATAGCAGATAAATGCGACCTGTCCCTGGAATTGGGTAAGTCTTTTTATCCTCAAGTAGAACTTCCGGAAGGAAAGACAGCTCCCGAGGTCCTAAAGGATCTCGCTCATGAGAATGTTAATACCCGATATCCAAAAATTACCGACGAAATTACAAAACGGTTGGATTATGAACTTGAAGTCATTTGTTCCAAGGGTTACGCTCCTTATTTTTTAATATTAGCCGATTTGGCAAATTGGTGTACCAACCGGGGAATAATTACTAATACCCGGGGTTCCGCGGCAGGCTCTATAGTGTCATATGTTATCGGTATTACGACAGTCGATCCGATAAAATACGCTATCCCCTTTGAACGTTTTTTAAACCCTTTCCGTCCCAGTTCTCCGGATATTGATTTGGATATTGCTGACAACCGGCGGGAAGAATTGATGGCTCATATTACCGACAAATATGGCAAGGACAGAGTAGCCCAAATATGTACATTTGGAAAAATGTTAGCCAGAGCGGCAGTCCGCGATGTTACCCGGGTCTTGGGCCATCCGTACGCAGCCGGAGACAAATTGGCCAAGGTCATACCCCTGGGGGCACAAGGATTTCCCATGACAATTGAGCGCGCTCTGCGGGAATCGCCGGAATTCCGAAATTTATATGAATCGGACCCGGTTTCAAAACAAATAGTGGATTTGGCCCGCGAAATAGAAGGTAATGCCAGACATGTTTCTGTTCACGCGGCGGGTGTCGTGATTTCTCCTAGTCTGATGACAGACTTTACGCCGCTCCAATTGGAACCAAAAGGAACCAAAATCATTACTCAATATGAAATGCATTCTATCGCGGATGAATATGGAGGAGTAGGATTGGTAAAAATAGACGTTTTGGGCATTAGAAATCTATCTATCCTGGGTGCGGCTCGTGACCTGATTGAGAAAAGACATGCTATTAAAATTGATTTATTAAAAATACCGATTGACGATAAAAAAACGTTTGCTATGCTCGCCCGCGGAGAGACGATGGGCACTTTTCAGCTAGGTGGATCAGGCATGACCAAGTGGCTCAAGGAACTTAAACCTACGCGTATCGAAGATTTGATGATTATGGTAGCACTTTTCAGACCCGGCCCCATGGCCAATATCCCGGAATATATTGCCCGGAAAAACAAAAGAAGCAAAATCACCTATTTCCATCCTAAAATGGCTGAATTTCTGGATAAGTCTTACGGTATTCTGGTTTACCAGGAAGATGTTATGTTTACCGGAATGGCTCTGGCCGGATACAACTGGGAAACGATTGATAAATTGAGAAAAGCGATTGGTAAAAAACTACCCAAAGAAATGGCCGAACAGCATACCGTCTTTGTGGAGGGCTGTCAAAAACATTCAAAGATGAGCGAAGACGAATCTGAGAAGTTGTGGGATCTGTTTGTTCCATTTCAGGGTTATGGCTTTAATAAAGCCCATGCCGCCTCTTATGGAATAGTTGCCTATCAAACATCGTATCTTAAGGCCAATTACCCGGTAGAGTATATGACCGCCCTTCTGACGGCCGAATCCGGCGACACAGATAAAATCGTAGAGGCTATTGAAGAATGTAAACGCATGAAGATTGCGGTTCTAGCCCCCGATATCAACAAATCAGATACAATATTTTCAATAGACGGTACGTCAATCCGCTTTGGATTATCAGCAATTAAGAATGTCGGCGATGTGGCTGTCAATTTGATTTTGGCTGCCAGATCTGCGGGGGATTTCAAGTCTCTAACCGATTTTTGTCTGCGGGTAGATGCGTCCAAGGTTAATAAAAAAGTTCTGGAAAGCCTGATTAAAGCCGGAGCTTTAGACCAGTTTGGTCACAGATCCGCCATGCTTTCCGGATTAGATAGAATCAGAGAAATGGGGACTTCAATAAATAAAATGAAAAACAGCGGACAATCAAAACTTTTTGAAGAAGACTCGGGATCTGATATTACTGACACCTTTCCGGAACTTGCGGAATTTGAGAAATCAAAAATGTTAGTCATGGAAAAAGAACTTTTGGGATTTTATCTGACCGAGCATCCAAATGCCGACAAATTGGCCCTGATGGGAGAACTAATTACACATCGCATTTCCCAATTGCATTCGGAAAATCTCAATGGGCAGAGAGTCACCATTGGGGGAATTGTCGAATCCTGCCGCTTGGTCACGACCAAAGCCAATAATCAACAAATGTGTTTTGCCAGACTTGCTGATTCCGGTAAAAGTGTGGAGGTGGTTGTTTTTCCAAAAATCTTTACCACAAGTATGGATTGTTGGAAACCGGATAGTTTGATTTTAGTGAGCGGCAGAGTCGAGACCAAGGGAGAGACAGAGGAAGACGAAGATGGCAATAGTAGCCGTGAAATTACTATCATTGCCGATTCTGCCAAAATTTTCGATGGCGAAGTTCCTGATAGTCCGGTTTCCCATGCAAAAGTGATTTATATTCCCAAAGGTTTGTCACAGTCAAAATTGGTCTCTTTGAATACTCTGCTTTCCGAAAATAAAGGCAACAGTCCGGTAGAATTGGTCTTTGAAACCAAGACTGTTTCCTTGCCATATGGGCTCAATTGGAACGACAGGCTTGTTAAAGCCATAGATCTTCTGTTAAAATAATCCCGTTATGGCGATTTCGTTAAAGATTAAAGAAGCAAATGTCCATGTGGGCGATATTGTCCGCTTGCATTTGCGGATTCAAGAAGGCGAGAAAGAAAGAATCCAGGTTTTTGAAGGTATGGTCTTGGCCACCCGGGGAAGAACGGTCGAGAACCAGACTTTTACGGTAAGAAAAACCGCCTCGGGTAATATCGGAGTGGAGCGTATTTTTCCGGTCAACTCACCTTGGATTACTAAAATCGAAGTCAAAAAGACCGGAGCGACCCGCAGGGCCAAAATGTACTATGTCCGAAAACAATCTGCGCGCCAAGTGGCTCAGATCAATATTAGTAGCTAGCATTTTGTCGTTAGGAGCTAGTCTTAGAATAATTGGACTGACGACATTACCTAACGGCCTACATTGGGATGAGCAAGATACGGGTTATCAAGCCTATTCTTTATTGCAAACAGGCCGCGATTACTTTGGTAACATATTGCCATTATTTCCTCACTCTTTGGCCGAATACCGCACCCCCGTACTTATTTATTCTACTGTTCCTGTCGTCAAATTCTTTGGTCTGTCGGCATTTTCCGTGAGGCTTTTGCCGGCTATCTTTGGAATCTTAGGAATAATTACCTTTGGAATGCTGTGTTACTTTACCTCACGTGATTTGACATTTGGCATTTTGGGATTATTGATTATATCTTTGTCAATTTGGCATATCCAATACAGCCGTCAAACTGTGGAATCTATCGTCATGTCATTATATTTTCTCTTGGGTCTAACATGTTTTTTTAGAAAAAAGTATATAGTCTCAGCCTTGTTGTTTGGTCTATCTATGTGGGCTTATTCAACTGCCAAAATGTTTGTCCCAGTATTTGTTTTATTTTTATTTTTAAGTAATCTAAAGAATTTTAAGAGACTTCCCCTACTCTCTATTTTCATCTTCTCACTACTCTCAATTATGGTGATTACCGATGGTGTATTTGGCAAATCCGGCCAGCGGTTCAGAGAACTTTCAATCATGACTGATCCGACTACCGCCGCCGAAGTCAATGTACTGCGTCAGACTCAGCAACTGGCTTCCGGAGCCACCGGGGTAGGTTTGTCACCTAGACCAATTGACAAAATAATCTATAACAAGCCCATGCTCTGGTGGGGGACTTTTATCAGAAATTATGCATCTGCCTACTCAACAGAATTTTTGTTTATTTCTGGTGACCACGAATTGAGACATTCACCTTCAAAAGAAAATATCGGCATGCTTTATTTAATTGAAGTAATACCGCTGGGATTAGGGATTTATATTGCCTTGAAAAATAAAAATTATTGGTTAATCTTTTGGTTTCTGTTTGGAGCCGTCCCCGGGGCTCTGACCCGTACCGATAATCCCCACGCTGCCCGTCTTTTTATCATGCTTCCGGCATTACTATATTTAATATCCTTGGGAATGAAATTTGTTTATGATAAATCCCGCCCACTTTTATACTTTTATACCTTTATACTTTTATACTCCAGCTTTATAACCTTGAGTTATTATTTTAGTGTTTATAGGTGGGAAAGCGCTAAACCTTTTCAATATGGTTTTGATAAAATCATCGAAACTATTGAATTAAATAAGAATAAATACGACCGGATTATGGTTGACGGCAAGCAAGATACTCTTTTGATGGCCTATTTATTTAATACGGCTTTTGACCCGGCAAAGTTTCAGAGTATGTTACCACTTCCCGTAGTCCAGCCCTACTCTAATGTTTATGGTAATCAGTTTGACAATGTATTTTTGCTGTCTGGAGGGGAACGGACCTGGAGGACAATTTGGAATGATGGGGAAACCCGCCAAAAGACTCTCTTAATTGTCGCCACTGGTCAACCAGAATTAGAAATAGACAAATCTTTACCCTCTGGCATCTCACGCCTTGGCACCATTGATTATCCTGATTCGTCAATTGCTTTTCAAATTATTGAGGCAAGGTAAGATAATTCCATCCCACCTCCGAGGTGGGATATTTTGAGCCTAACCAATCTTCAAAATAGTAGTAAATTGCGTATTGACAAGCTACAAATTAGCAGTAAAATGATTATATATGAATCTATTCAAACGTATAATTGAAGACGCTATAAGTAAATACCTAAAAGGCGATGAGAATAAAATATTGTTTGTTTGGGGTCCGAGGCGTTCCGGTAAAACGACCCTTATTAATAAGTTTGCACAGGAATTGGGAGTTACAAAATTCAATTTTGATCTGCAATCAGATAGAGATAAATTTGCTCCCCGCAGAGAAATTCTTGAAGCCATTGTAAAAGAGAATAAAGTAATCCTAATCGATGAGGTTCAAAACTACCCGGAAGCAACGGTAATGCTTAAAATACTTTTTGACGAGTTTAAAATAAAGATCATTGCTACAGGAAGTTCCGAGCTTCGTCAAAAATCCTCCCAAGAGTTTGATACTTTGGCCGGAAGGTTTAACGAAATCTATTGTTTACCGCTATCGATCTTTGAGATTTTAGAAAATGAAAAACCAAAAGATTCGGAGATAGGAGAATTCAAGACAGAACTAGCTAAAAAACTGCAAATTTACGGTGCGTATCCTGAGGTTTATGTAAAAGATAATTTGAGTGAGAAAGAACGAATCGACCTCCTTCAGCACATGCTGGACGCATATATACTTAAAGATGTGATAGATATTTATGATCTGAAAAATACCAAACTTGCTAAGGATATTTTGACCAAAGTTGCACTTCAGTTGGGTTCTGAAGTATCGGTTCGAGAAATTGCCGATTCTTTGGGAGCGTCCCCCTCTACAGTTTCAAACTATATTGAAATCTTTATTAAAAACTACATTTTAATTTCCCTACCCTCGTTCAAAACTAATATAAGAAAGGCAGTTTCTGAAAATCGTAAATT
This sequence comes from uncultured Gammaproteobacteria bacterium, assembly GCA_964366335.1. Taxonomy (GTDB): domain Bacteria; phylum Patescibacteriota; class Microgenomatia; order CAZETR01; family Amesbacteraceae; genus JACRNA01. The sequence continues at coordinate 2,040 of CAYITQ010000023.1, read as the reverse complement.
ATATTTTTACGATCTTGGTATTCGAAATATTTTGATTCAAGATTTTAGAGATTTAGAGCTTCGTCAGGATAAAGGTGGAGTATTTGAAAACTTTATTATTTCAGAGCTTGAAAAAACGCGTAAACTGCAAAACGCGAAAATAAATACCTACTTTTACCGGGAATACGGGGGAAAAGAAGTCGATATTGTTATTGAAGACTATAAAAAGAACTATACAACCATTGAAATAAAATCCAAAAATGGCGTGATCAAAAAAATATTCCCCCTTGCCAATATTTCTGAAATAGTCACTTCACAAAATTATTTCGAGAAAATAGGAGATGTTTTAAAAGACAAGTAAGCTGGAGTTTGTCCTGAGCGTAGTCGAAGGATTATTTTTTGCGCGCGCGATTTTTGGTTTTTGCAGAAGCAAAAACCATTTTATTTAGGTTCTTGAGGAAATCTCTTAAACTTATCAAGTAAACCTCTCATTGTTCTTCCCATATCGCCTTCATGACGAATACCCGTACGTTGTATTACCCCCATGAAATCCGTAGATAAAGTAGTTGCAACGCCTTGAGCTATTTCATCATTTCCTCTTTTTGCTTCTTCGACCATTCGATCATGCACTCGAGCTGCTGATTCTGAGTAAAAACGCCATGTTGATGGAAGTCCTTGATTTTCTTCGATTATTCTATGAGCATATTCGTCTGGTCTTAAAGATCCCATACGAGTAACCCCGATAATCGTATCGACATACTGTTCAACAGCCGGTCTTAAATCAGACGTTAATTGTATAGGTTCGGTTTTTAACTGACCTTCCCAGACATCAATGGGACTTCTTCCAGATCTCGCTAATTGGTCATCCATTGAAAAACTTAATGCTTCTAAATCGATATGTTTTCCTCCACGGTCTTCATTGCTCATTTTTTATTTCCCTCCTTTCTTTATAATTAAAAATTAGTTTTTACGTTTATCCTGATAGATTATACCAAACTTTATATTATTTTTTCAATTTATTTTTAGATTTGAAAATTTTTGACCAAGTTTTATTTTGTAAAGACTTTCAATAAAATCGGTTCCGGCGTATCCGGCCAAAAATGAAACTTGCCATTCGGTATCGGCTAAAACTTCAACTGCTCCCCCCACTTCCGACTCGATTTCCCTTTTGGTGACTCGTGCGAGAATCGAACTCGCATTTGGGGGATGAAAACCCCCTGGCCTAACCATTAGCCGAACGAGCCTCACCTGCTTATTTTATCAGTTTTTCTATTGCAGTGCGGCTTTTCCAACCTTTAATTTGATATTCTCTTTTTCTGGCCATAGAAACATCTACATATTCTTCAGATTTGATGATTTGAGAATCTTTGGATCAAGTTCTGACATGAACCTACATAGTACCTGTTATCTTTACATTTTAGAATGTACGTTGTTGCCATTTAGGTTTCTTGGATGTCCCGTCCCGATGTACATCGGGACGAGGATGCTCGACCGCAGTCGGCAAAAACCTCGCGTCCTGGACCGTTAGACGATCGAGCCAGTCTGCTATAATTTTAACAGATGACGTGTGACGAAGCATATAGCTTGTTTGAAAGTCTGATAAAGACAGCCCACGATGCCCTTTTTGACCAAACACTAAATTGTCCTTTTAAATCGTGGCAAAAGGAAGATAAGACTTGGGTTACCCAATGTGACCAGAGAATAGATAATGAATTGAGTCAGATAATCAGACAAAAAGGACTTTTGACCGTCTCGGAAGAGGGTGAACACTCACTTGAAGTGGTCAAGTCCGGAAATTATGTAACTATTGATCCCATTGATGGGACCTTTGGCTATCTGGATTATTTGGAAATGATAAACTCAGTCACAGATTTCGGAACCGTAGATTTGGGACCACTTCATGATTTTGGGTTGTTAGTAGGGATAGTAGAGCAAGCTCAGCCGCTATTTGGACTGGCCTACAACTATATTACCCAAGAGGCTATCATGGTAGACGGGGTAAACCGAAAAAATCTAATCTGGAAAAATAAAACTAGATTTTATGACCAAAAATTTGCCGCT
>CAYITQ010000022.1:0-10953 GCA_964366335.1 uncultured Gammaproteobacteria bacterium | reverse complement strand
AGACAGTTTTACAAAACCGCCAATCCCAAGAAGAAAAATCAGGATTTAGTTATGTTCTTGAGGAAGTGGCCTTGATCATGGATTTTGATATTAAAATTGGTCCGCCCAGAGAGATTTATTTTGATCAGTTGGCGCAAAAACTTGGATCTGACTTAAGGGGAATCTATCTTCGGCCAACTTACCCGTTGGGAATGGACTTTGATTTCTTTATAAATAATCCCGAGATTGAAGAATTTGGTCTAACGCCATACAAGGCAGGGAGTAATAAGATGCAAGATCATAGAATTATCTTGGGCAAAACTTCAGACAAAGATATTAAAAACTTAATAATAAATTCTTTTGTTCCAAGAGATATGTTTTTGGCTAATCCGATTTTAGACCTGGCTTGTATTGTGGGAATGCGTTATCAAATCGATATTCTTGATTTGCTGAATAATCGAGAAGAATTGACCAATAGGTTATTAAGTTTAATAAAGGAGATAGTATGACCGACGAATATAAAGTGAAATTAGCTATAAAAAATAGACTTGCGGAATATTACCAAGATCAAAGTATTAAGAACGGTTTGAGTGGTATAGAAAAAATAGTGGCATACACGCCACTGGAATTTCAGCCCCGAGCCATGCGAAGAGGACTAGTGATTGCCCAGATGGGTTATGGAGATATTTTGAGTAATATTGCAAATCATCAGCCATTTACAATTATCTCCGGACTTAATCCATCCTCAGGGTTACATCTGGGTCATAAAGTTCTTTTTGATATGCTTCTTGAACTTCAAAAATTAGGTGGCGAAATACACATTCCAATATCAGACGACGAGAGTTGTGTGGATGGAAAAGTTGATAGGCTAGCAGATGGGATCAAAAATGCAAGAGAAAAGATAGTTCCAGCTTTACAAAAAATGGGGTTTGATCCTGATAAAACACATTATTTGATAGATACAGAACAAAAAGATCTCTATAAGTTCGCATTGGAAATAAGTAGGCATGTAAATATGCCTGAGCTAAATCGACTATTTGGAAAAGAAGCAGTGTCTAATCCTGGTCAAGTCTTTTACCGCGGCTGTGTGCAGTTGGCTGTTATTCTTTCTCCACAATTATCGGGAGCCAAACATACACTAGTTCCTGTGGGAATAGATCAACATCCATATATTTTATTGGCTCGAGATGTAGCTAAAAAAATGGGCATGATACCACCTTCTGAACTTGTATTAAAGTTTTTTCCAAGTCTTTCTGATCCTGAAAAAAAGATGTCTAAATCAATTCCTGATGGAGCGTTGTTTCTTGACGACTCACCCGAAATAGTTAGAAAGAAAATAAGTAAAGCGTATACAGGAGCCGTAAATTCTTTGGAAGATCATAAACGATTGGGTGGTGTCCCAGAAGCATGTAGTGTCTTTGCTCTCCAGCAGGCATTCAACCCAAATGATAATGAAGTAAACAGATTGTACAACCGATATACAAAAGGAGAACTAATGATGAGTGAACTCAAAGAAATTACAGCAAATTTACTAATTAAAGATATAATACAAATATGAATAAAAAGATTGTGTTTTCGGGGATACAGCCCAGCGGGGATTTGCATATTGGCAATTATATTGGAGCTGTCAGGCAATGGGCGGCTGGGCAAGATGATGGGTTAAATATATTTTGTGTAGTAGATCTGCACGCCATTACCGTTCCCCAAGATTCAAAGACTCTAGCTCAGAAAACCCGCGAGATATCAGCTATTATTTTGGCCGCCGGTGTAGATCCCGAAAAATCACTGTTATTTGTCCAATCGCACAACCCCGACCATGCTAATTTGGGCTGGGTCTTGAATTGCTATCTGTCCATGGGTCAGATGAGCCGCATGACTCAATACAAAGAAAAATCAGAAGGTAAAGAAAGTGTCAGTGTGGGACTATTTGATTATCCGGCATTGATGGCTGCTGATATTTTGCTCTATGACACCACAGAAGTGCCGATTGGAGACGATCAGAAACAACATGTGGAAATAACCCGTGATGTGGCCGAGAGATTTAACTCGAAATATGGTGAAACATTTGTATTGCCGGAAGCCAAGGTACCTAAAGTCGGTGGCAGGGTTATGAGCCTGATTGACCCTATAAAAAAAATGAGTAAAAGCGATTCTAATCCCAATGGAGCAATTGGACTTTTAGAAGACCCAAGGTCTGCCCGCAAGAAAATCATGTCAGCGGTAACCGACAGCGGCTCAGAAGTAAAAATGGACTGGACTAATAAGCCTGGAATATCCAATCTGTTGGAAATATATTCTCAGCTTTCCGGCAAAGAATATACTGGTAGTGATAGCTATGGTGAATTTAAGACGGCAGTTGCTGATGTGGTCGAAAAATTCTTGATTGGTTTTCAAAAGAAACACAAAGAAATTTTCGAGTCGGGAAAGCTGGAAAGTATTCTGGAAACCGGTGCCCAAAAATCTTATGAGATTTCTCATCCTAAACTTTTGGAAGTGTATAAGAAAATAGGATTTTTGATATGATAACTATTGATGACTTTGCCAAAGTGGAAATGAGAGTGGGGTTGGTGGTCAATTCAACAAACAAAGAAGGCAGTGAAAAATTGATAAAACTTGTCGTCGATTTTGGTGATGAGCAACGAACAATATTTACAGGTATCAGAACTTACGGGTTTACACCAGAGGATTTCCTAAACAAAAAATTCTTATTTGTGACCAACCTCGAATATCGAAAAATGATAGATGAAGAAAGTCAAGGGATGATTCTTGCCGTCGGTGATGAAAAGCCAATCTTTGTCTCTGCTGAAAATCTTCCCGTGGGGTCTAAAGTGAGATAAATTTCTTGGAAAGTTTGATATCAAAGGTTTTTAGTTCCTTGGCGCCTTTTGCTTTTGCATAAAGCAAATTAAAGGCATCAATAAATCCAAGTGGAGAATTTTTATAAATAGAAACGGCCTGTCTTAGAAGATTGTGGTGCTCAAAGTCTATAAAATTCATATCTAGGAGGCTATTCAAAACTTTTGCAACTTGGTCCTTATCTTTATCGTAATTTGATAAAAGTACCCAACACGTTTCAAATATTACAATGGCAGAAGTAAACAAGTTAACTTTTCCTTCGGCGGCTTCTCGAAACAATATTCTGGCTTTTTGGTGTTGGTCCGAAACATCAGCTAAAAGGAATCTCAAAAAATAATTCGTGTCTACAAATATCATTTTTGTTTATGATTTTCAATTGAGGCCTGTTCAATTATTTCGTCAATAGATAAGCTCTTGAACTTGTTTGATAACTTTACAGAACCAGCTAAACGATCTACTAAATCTTTTGCGGAGACGACAGACAGAGAATAGTCATTGTCGGTGATAATCACCTTCTGACCAATTTCCCAATTAAACTTACGGAATAATTCGATAGGGACAGTAAGCTGTTGTTTGCCGGTAAGAGTAGCTGTGTATGTCATATCAAGGATAATAATACTGATTCAAGGAACTATTGTCAAGTCCTTGAAAATTGTCCCACCTAAGAGGTGGAACATACAATGACAAAAATTCTTTTAAAATAAGTTACTGAGCTTGTTTGGAACGCAAAAGGTGCAAGACACTTTCTGCCCCAATGCCAATAGTTGTTGATTCAGTCCCGTCGCGACGAGACAGTGTAGTCATCGAGGCGTCGGTCAATCTTCCTCCATCATAATAATCGTAAAAAAATCCTTGCACAAAAGTCATTTGCAATCTGTCGGCGAAAGCGGCAACAAATGGACTTTTAGTAAATCTGTTCTTATCTATCCCAAGAGATCTTCCAGGAATATCGGGGAGTTGTTCTCGCTCTTCAGCAGAGAGTTCTTTTAAAAGAATGTACGAAGTCCCATCAAGTCCATTTCTATGCCTCTTCATATAATCTTGGACATAACTATCCAGATCAAACTTTTCCCCGTGACTTTTGGCTTGCTCTTCTTGGACCCGAACCCAATTTCTCATCCTAATCACAGCTTCATCAATATTTATAAGAGCCTGCTCAGCGTCTTGAGAAAACTGCTTATCCTGTGCCATAGCTTTAAGCTCATTCTTTGCCAATTCAGCCCCCGAGATCGTCTTGTCAATAATGGGGTCTCTGTCCACGGCTACATCTCCAGTAAATTCTTGGACCATACACCATATTATAGCAAACAAACCAATCTAGCGCCATCTTTAGACTTGCTCGAAGCTAAAATAACTTGACAGATTGCAGATGTATTGTAGTATGATTGCAGTATGGATATGCCGATGATAAGCTCGACTTATTTTCAGAGAAATGTTAGGAAGGTTTTAGATACCATTTCAGAACCGACAATAATACTCAGGGGAAGTAAGCCGGAAGTAGTGATAATGCGATATACGCAATTTCTAGAAATGATCAAGTCTGCCGGGAAAACACGGAGTAAGTTCTCAAAAAGAAATTGAAAAACGTTAAAATTATAGCGATGCTTCCACCTAAGAGGTGGAACAAATGATTAGTTTAAATAAACAGAAGAACGGTGGTCAATTTTGGCAACGATTATTCTTTTTGTACTTTCATCCAATATAAATATGGCTCTGAAATCTCCAATCCTAAGTCTATATCCTGAGAGTGGATCTTTGAGCTTTGTCAAATTGTTATTTGGAGCATGTGGATTCGTTTCGAGAGCTTGAATCTTATTAAATACGTGTGATGCGATATTTTTGGGGTACTTTTTGAAAAACTTTTCAGCTTTGGGTAGATAAGAAATTTGATATTTCATAGCTGGTCTTACCTTTGGCTTTTCTTAATTTATTTTCGTTTTTAGCAAGCCAAACGCTATCTCTACCATCTTGAAGCTCTTCGAGCATTTGTTCATATAAAGCTACATCCATAAGTATACTAACAGGACGGTTACGGTTGAGGATATAGACAGGACCAGATTGGGAAGCCAGAGCAGAAACCCCAGCGGGATCAAAACGCAAATCAGTGAAACTTTTGATATTTTGTGAGCTTAACATAGTATTTAATATACTACTTAAGTATATACTTGTCAAGAACGGATGGAATAGGGAGATTGGGGAGAGAAGAGAGTGGTTGCCCTTGTCAAGGGTTTGGGGTAAAATAGGCACTCATGGCAACAAATGGTAAAAAAACACCAGTAAAGGGGCTTTTGATCCAGATGAATTTTAATATGCAGACCTTGCTGTGGTTTGTGGTCGTGGCCGCCATGATCTTTTCTCTGACCCAGTTGTGGCAATCGGGAAACAAAGTGGTCAAGGAAGTTCAATTGTCTCAGGCTTTGTCTGACATCAGAGACCAAAAAATAGAAAAAGTGGAAGTCATGGCCGACCGTCTGGCCCTGTATTACACCGACAAAAAAGGTGAGGTCTATTTCTCCCGGAAAGAACCCACCGAAAGTCTGACCCAGATATTGGAGCGGGCAAAAATTGATCCCAGTACTGTTAAATATGAAATCAAGGATCAGACCACTTCCCAGATAATTGCTCAAGTGATCCCGAGTCTCATCGGGACAGGCTTTGTAATCTTGGTTCTTTTATATATGATGCGCCAGGCCCGTGGGGCCCAGGACAGTCTGTTTTCTTTTGGTAATTCCAAAGCCAAATTGTTTGCCAAGGGCAAGCTGGATGTCAAATTTGCTGATGTGGCTGGCGTCAATGAAGCCAAAAAAGAATTGGAAGAAGTAGTGGATTTTCTAAAAAACCCGGCTAAATACAAAGCCGTGGGTGCGCGAACCCCGAAGGGAGTATTACTCGTTGGCCCAAGTGGAGTGGGTAAATGTGTGACCGGAGATACAATTGTGTGGACAAATAAAGGTTTAATGGAAATAAGAGAAATACCGCGTTATTATTTTGTAGATCAAAGATCACATAAAGTACACGGTGCCGGTGTGGCAGGATTGGATACAGACAAGATGGTGTCTACCAGAGAATTTGCTTCTCACTGGTATAATCTTGGAGAACAAAATACAATAAAATTAAGACTGGATCAGGGTTATAGTTTGGAGGGAACTCCAGAACATCCAGTAATTGTGATGGGGGGCGATGGTAAATTGAGATTTAGAAAGCTGTCAGACATACAAAACGGAGATTATGTTGCAATTCAATATGGCCAAAAAATGTTTGGAGATTTGAATTTGGTTGATATGGATACGGCCTATCTATTAGGGCTTTTGACGGGAGATGGGAACATGAGTCACGCCAGCCGTGTCGGATTAACTAACATAGACTCTGAAATTATAAAGTTTTTTAAAAAATACGTAAACGAAAGATTTCCTCAAAATGCGATAACAATCCGCGGTCAATCATTTTTGGTTACCAGTTGGAGCATGAAAAAGATGCTATATGAAATGGGCATGTCTTATTTGTTATCGTTTGACAAGACCGTGCCAGCTACAATCTTGCAAGCCAAACAAGAATCACAGGTGGCCTTTTTACAGGGCTTGTTTGATACAGATGCTTCTGTGGAAAAAGGCCGGGCAACAATTGAATACACTACAGTGAGTGAAAAAATGGCTAGACAAGTTCAGATGATGCTTTTGAATCTGGGAGTAGTGGCTTATCTAAATGTTAAAGGGAAGGTTAAAGATGGGTATCATCGACCAGTCTATAGATTAAATATAACTGGGTCGGCATTTGTGGAATTTGGAAATCAAGTCGGTTTTAGATTGAAACGGAAACAAAATTTATTGGAAAAACACGTTATAAAGATGGGTAGGGTCAATACTAATATTGACGTGATTCCTTATGTGGGTAGCTTGGTCGAAGAAGCTTGGAGAATATTGTCTGTCAAAAGATTAAGCAATGAAAAATTATCTAGGACAATTGATAAGGTGAGAAATAGAGACAGAATATCGAGACAAACAATGGGAGATTTTTTAACACATGTTGAAAAGTTGGGCGTAGATTTACCCCATGTGGAGTATTTGAGAGATTTGGTCGAAGCGAAAATATTCTTTTCTAAAGCGGTAGACAAACTAGATAGTGTAGCAGAAGTTTACGATTTTACTGTGCCTTCGTCACATAGCTTTGTGGGAAATGGCTTTGTCAATCACAACACTTTACTTGCAAAAGCCGTCGCCGGTGAAGCCAGTGTGCCATTTTTCTCGATGGCAGGAAGTGAATTTATGGAAATGTTAGTAGGTGTTGGTAGTGCCCGGGTCCGGGACTTGTTTGCCACCGCCAAAAAAAGTGCACCAGCAATAATATTTATAGATGAAATTGATGCCATCGGCAGGCAACGGGGACACGGAACCATGGGGGGGCATGACGAACGCGAGCAGACCCTGAACCAAATATTGGTGGAAATGGACGGCTTTACGCCCAATGATTTGGTGATGGTCTTGGCAGCAACGAATCGCGGCGATCTCTTGGACCCTGCCCTTCTTCGTCCCGGCCGGTTTGACCGGCGGGTGATGGTTGACTATCCGGATATTGAAGGCCGCAAAGACATCCTGGCCATTTATGCCAAGAACAAGCCCTTTGCCGCTGATGTCAATTGGGATGGAGTGGCCAAAAGAACAGTTGGTTTTTCCGGGGCAGACCTTGAAAATATGCTCAATGAGGCCGCGATAGGAGCCGCCCGTGAGAGCAAAACAGAAATAAATATGATTGATCTGGAAGAAGCGGCCACCAAAGTCAAAATGGGCCCGCAGAAAAAACGCACCCAATCAGATGATGACCGCAAAATGACGGCCTATCATGAAGTGGGTCATGCCATTACGACCTGGGCCCAAAAAGACATGGATCCAGTCCACCGCATTTCCATAGTTTCCAGAGGTATGTCTCTAGGTCACACATTGGTACCACCGAAAAATGACATTATTCATATGACCAAAACAAAATTACTCTCTCAGATTACCATGATGATGGGGGGGCGGGCAGCTGAAGAATTGACTTTTGGGGAGATTACCACCGGAGCCTCTAATGATATTGATAAAGCGACTGCCACCGCCCGCAATATGGTCATGGAATACGGCATGAGTTCACTAGGTCCTATTAACTATGGACCACAGCAGGATATGATTGATTGGGGCCGGGCCTATTTTGAACAAACCCAAATCAGTCCCGATATGCAAAACAAAATTGATGCCGAAGTCAAAAAAATAATTGACACTGCTTACAAAAACGCAGTGATAATTTTGAAGAAATACAAAAAGAAAATGGATAAAGTAGTTGTCAGACTTCTGGAAACAGAGAACATGGACGGCGATGAATTTGTTAAAATAATGGGATGAAACTGCTAATCCTCGATGGAAACAGCGTGTTACATCGGGCATATTATGCTCTGCCGGATTGGAGGAATAGAAGCGGGGAAGCGACAGCCGGAGTATATGGCTTTTTGTCAATTTTGTTAAAATCAATCGAAGATTTGAAACCTACACATCTGGCAATTGTCTTTGACGATCCCAGTCCCACTTTCCGTCACCTGATGTATGTTGGCTATCAGACCAACCGCGAGAAAGACCGTCAGATATCTGAAGACATTTGGGGACAGATAGACAAACTGAAAGTAGTATTTGAGAAGGTAGGAATCCAAACTTTTCAACTCTCCGGTTTCGAGGCCGATGATATTATCGGAACGATAGGGACACAGGCAACTAGTACCTCTCCCTCTAATCCCTCTCCTAATCTAGGAGAGGGAGGGCGTGTCATTATAATTACAGGTGACCGTGACCTGATGCAACTTGTAAATGACCAAGTGAATTTGTATATGTCTTTCAAGGGTATTTCGGACATGATCATTGTTGATAGAGATAGAGTCAAAGAGAGATTGGGAATATGGCCGGAACAAGTAATTGATTACAAAGCCTTGGTTGGGGATTCGAGTGATAACTATCCCGGTATTCCCGGCATTGGTCCGGTGATGGCCAAAAAATTAATTGAAGAATTCGGGAGTTTTGAAAAAATTTATGAATCTTTAAGTATCACCCCCCAACCCCCTCTTAATCTAAGAGGGGGGGTAAATTCAAAATTAATAGATGGCTATGAGAGCGGGGAATTGTCAAAAAGGCTCGCTACCATAAAAACAGACGTTCCTATTACATTTACCATTGCCAATTGCCTAGTGCCTAATGCCTCAAGAATTACAGAGGTATTGCAGGAATTGGGGTATAAGAGTTTAATTAGGAGAGTTGCGGTAAAATCAACTGATGAAGATAGCTCTCGTCCACGATTATTTTAAGGAAATAGGGGGCGCGGAGCGCGTTCTCATGACCTTTCAGGAAATGTTTCCAGATGCTCCCGTGTATACGGCGTACGCTTTTCCCAAATATTGGGGCGAGTTTAACATAAATAATGTCGTAGAGAGCTGGGGAAAATATCTGCCGTTTTTACCTCGATTCATTTCGTATTACACTATTCTTTCGCCACTATTCTTTAGATCTTTTGATTTATCAGACTATGATCTGGTAATAGTCTCCCAGACTGGAGGCTATTTTCCCAATGGCGTAAAAATCGGACCCAAGACTAAACTCGTGACCTATTGCCATACTCCGCCTAGATTTCTCTATGGTTATGAGACTGCTACCAAAGAACGAAATAAGTGGTATTGGCGGCCAATATCAGCTATAGCCAATCATATCTTACTCATGGTGGATTTTGCCTTTGCCCAAAAGCCCCACCTGTTTATTGCCAATTCCAAAAATGTGGCAGAACGCATCAAAAAATTCTATCGAAGAGAAGCGAAAGTAATATATCCACCAGTATCACCCCCCTCTGTCCCCCCTCTTAATCTAAGCGGGGGGAGGTACTATCTGGTAGTTTCCAGGATCGTGGGCAGTAAGGGGCTGGAATTGCTTTATGGCCTGGGCAAGAAATATAAAATCATCGTTGCGGGTAGAGCAATAAATCAAAGCGGGGAAGAGATAGTCCAAAAACTCAAAAACTCAAATATAGAATATTTAGGGGAAGTGACAGAAGAAAAGAAATGGGAATTAATGTCACAAGCTAAGGCATTTTTGTGTCTGTCGCACGACGAGGATTTTGGTATTTCAGCTGTCGAAGCCCAGATGTGCGGGACACCTGTCATTGCGTATAATGGGGGGGGATATAGAGAGACAATTATCAATGGCAAAACAGGGATTTTGTTTGATGAGTATAGTCCGATAGGGGTGATTAGGGCGATAAGGGAGATGGGGGAGATTGGGTGGAATAGAGAAGTTATAAAAAAACATGCGCAAAAGTTTTCTAAAGAAAATTTTGTCAAAAAATGCCAGAGTTACCTGAAATAGAAACGGTCAGACTGCAGCTACAAAAAGTGCTGGTTGGACAGACTTGTCTAAAAAGTGATCTGAAAGAAATAGAAGGAAAAGAAGTAAAAGAGGTAAAAAGGAGGGGTAAAGTTTTGTTAATAAATTTTGGCAAAGATCTGGATCTGGGCTTTCACTTCAAGATGACTGGTCAGCTTATATATGAATCAACAAATCAATCAATTTCAAATGTCAAATCAAGGATTGCGGGTGGACATCCAACCAAAGATTTTGTAAATAAAATGCCCGGTAAACATACCCGAGCGATGTTCCACCTGAGAGGTGGAACATTATATTTCAATGATATGAGAAAGTTTGGTTGGGTGAGGATAAATCCGGTGTTTACCAGCTCTCTCGGACCTGATGCGCTCACAATAACAAATTATAGGTTTCTTAAGTCTCTTAAGACGCTTAAGGGGCCGATAAAATCGGCCATTATGAATCAAAGTGTAATTGCCGGAGTGGGCAATATTTATGCCAATGATGCGTTATGGGAGTCGCGGATAAATCCGCGAACTCCAGTTAATCAGTTGTCAGTTGAGCAGTTAAGTTTGTTATTGAAAAAAGTTAAATTAGTTTTGAGAGAGGGGATAAAGTACGGAGGGGCATCAGTGTCTGATTATGTAAATGCTCATGGCGTTGGCGGTACTTATCAAGACCACATGCGAGTTTACCACCGCGAAAATTTACCTTGTCTACGCTGTAAAACAAAAATAGAAAAATTTGTCTTGGG
>CAYITQ010000021.1:0-11070 GCA_964366335.1 uncultured Gammaproteobacteria bacterium | reverse complement strand
CTATCCGGGTTCTGGCTACAAAGTGATAAACAAAGATACCTATCTGGACTTTATTAACTCTTGACAGACTGGGGGAGGGGGCTATAATGACAGTTAGTTTCCTTCGGAAAAGAAAAGCCCCAAAGAATTTTATGAGCGATATTATGAATGGAGGTATAGTCTCAATGATGCGTCCCGGTACTATACGGACAGTTGGTCGTGTGGCGCCCAGAACCGCATTCAAACCCAGTATAATCTGCCCCGCAGGGCGCGTAGTTTCTCCTGTGTCCTTGTCTCCTGTTCCTGATTCCTTTTCCGGCGTCGTCGACGACCGGATGTTGCCTGACGCTGGATTACCAACAGAATTTGTGGAAGGCTTTTTGGATATTACGCCCGAAGGCCATGGTTATCTGAGGCCAAAGATGTTACCTTCCTCAAAAGATGTCTATATCAGCATGTCCCAAATTAGGCGGTTTAATCTAAGAAAAGGGGACAAAGTGGGGGGCCAAGCTCGCCAGCCAAAGGAAAACGAGCGTTATTGGGGACTTCTCAAAGTCGAAAAAGTCAATGGAGTTGATGTCGATTTGGTTGGAGTCAGACCGGTATTTGATGAGATGACCGCCATTTTCCCCGATGCCCAGTTGATGCTGGAAACCAAAGCCGAGACACTTTCCACTAGAATTATTGATCTGATAGCTCCCATTGGCAAAGGGCAGAGGGGACTTATTGTTGCCCAGCCCAAAGCTGGTAAGACTTGGCTTCTCAAAGAAATTTCCGAGGCTTTGTCTGCCAATTACCCCGATATGCATTTGATGGCGGTCTTAATTGGCGAGCGCCCCGAAGAGGTGACAGAAATTACCAGAAGCCTAAAAGGCGAAGTGGCGGCATCAAACTTTGACGATCCGCCCCTGGATCAAGTCAGAATTGCAGAGTTGGCTCTCGAGCGGGCCAAAAGATTAGTAGAGATGGGCAAAGATGTCTTTATTTTATTGGATTCTATAACGAGACTTGCCCGGGCTTACAACATGATTTCTGGCAATTCCGGCCGGATGATGAGTGGGGGATTTTCGGCCGAAGCCATCTATCCTGCTAAAAAGGCTTTTGGAGCCGCCAGAAATGTCGAGGAGGGCGGATCTCTGACTATTATCGGGACTTGTCTGGTTGAGACCGGTTCGCGTCAGGACGATCTTGTTTATGAAGAATTTAAGGGTACTGGTAACATGGAATTACATTTGGACCGCCGATTGGCTGATCGCCGGATTTTTCCATCATTTAGTCTCTTAAATTCCGGTACCCGGGGAGACGAAAAGCTCTTGGGTGAGCGCTATGACAAGATTACTCAATTGCGGAGGATGCTGGATATGCTAAACGACGACGAGCGCACCGAGCTTCTCATTTCCAAAATGAAAAAGACAAAAGATAATGATGAGTTTTTGAAAAACTTATCAAAAGCTTAATTTTATTAGCTTCAAAAGGCCACGCCTTTTTGATCTATTTTTATACACTTTCCGAAGGAACATTATTTAAGTAATTAAAAATTGAAATTTAAAAATTGATTAAAAATTTTAAATTAAAAATTAAAAATTATTCGACAACACCCCAAGGTTGGAACCCTGTTGCCGATTGGTACGACGGCTGGGTGGGGGAAAAGGGGAGTATTCACCACACCAAATTAGCAATCCCTGCGGTTATGCAATTATTGGAGTTACGGGCTGGAGAAAAAGTTTTGGATATTGGTTGCGGTCAAGGTGTACTGGCCCAATATATTGTTTCTGCAGGAAGTCTGTATACAGGTATAGATGTCAGTGAGAGGCTGATAAAAATTGCCAAGGACCGAAAAATCAATAACGCCAATTTTATAGTAGGTGATGCCCGCCGTTTAAATCTGTCTGGATTTGATGCGGCTGTGATGTTGTTGTCAATTCAAGATATTGATCCCCTGGAAGATGTCATAAAATCGGTGGCCAAAGCCGTAAAAGTTGGTGGAAGACTAATAATTTTTATGAATCACCCCGCATTTAGAATTCCCCGCCAAAGTGGCTGGGGTTGGGATGAAGGGCGAAAGCTCCAATACCGGCGCATTGACCGCTACTTAACCGCCTTGGCGGTTCCCATGAAGGCGTATTCATCACACCAGACCGGCGTGACTACTAGCTTTCATAGACCTCTACAAAGTTACATTAATGTTTTGGGTAGTAACGGGTTCATGGTGGATAGAATCATGGAAATTCCGACATATAAAACTAGTCAGCCGGGACCAAACGCCAGAGCCGAAAACCTGTCCTTTCGCGAAATCCCCCAATTTCTGGCTTTAAGAGCCAAGAAATAAATTCTTTTGAGTAACGTCCCTCTCCTAGATTAGGAGAGGGATTTTAGGGTGAGGTACTTGGCGTTTTGAGATATAATAGTTTCATGCAAAAGGTGATTGGGGGACAGCTGGTCAGTTATGAGGCATTGGGTTCTGGTAAAAAGGATTTAGTTATTTTGCATGGCTGGGGAGGGTCACTTCAGGAATGGCTTCCTATAGCCAAAAAATTAAATGATAGATACAAAGTCTGGCTATTGGATTTTCCAGGTTTTGGCGGCAGTCCCAGGCCCGCTACTGATTGGAGTATTTATGACTATGCCAATTTTGTCCAAGAATTTATGCTGAAATTAAAAATCAAAGATCCCGTTATTTTGGGTCACTCTTTTGGTGGCCGGGTGGCGATATTGTTAAACGCGAAAAAATTAATTTTAGTGGATGCCGCGGGCCTAGAAATAAAAACTTTAAAGGCAATAATTGGTGGGTTAATTTTTGACAATATGGGTTTTATGAAAAAATATGTCCCAACAAATTTAAAAAATCATTTTGGATCACCTGATTATAAATCAGCAGGATCAATGCGCAAGATTTTTGTCAAGATCGTCAATCAGGATTTATCAAAAGAAATGGCACGCGTAAAGTGTCCAACCTTGATTATTTGGGGAGAAAAAGATAGGGTCTTGCCTATATCACAAGCGAAAGTAATAAAAAAGACGATTGGTGGTGGGATATTACGCGTTGTCTGGGGAGCTGATCATTGGCCTCATTTATCAAAGCCGCAGGAATTTTTAGAAATATTAAATGACTATCTATGATCACGCATCTACATATATTACAGCTTGAAGAATACGATCCGGTCAGATTTCTAAAATGGTGGATCGCCAATCCGTTGGTATTCAAGCTTCAAAATAAAAAGCCCTTAGTTTGGACAGCCAAAGCCAAATTTATTTATGCTTTGAGTTTTGGTTTTTGGCCTCTCATGTTTTTGGCGTTACTTATTTTGAAACCTTATGAAATGTGGAATAGAGATAGAGTTAGAGATAGAGTCAGAAAAAAAATAATTGATCTAAAAAAATCTGGTCTTAAAATCATCGCTATTTCAGGAAGTTATGGCAAGACCTCGGTCAAAGAATATTTGTATCAGATATTAAAGACCAAATACAGGGTGTTGCGTACTCCCGGAAACTATAATACATTGTTTGGCATTGCCAAAGTTGTCGATTGGGAACTGGACGAAAATTATGATTATTTTATCTGTGAAATGGGGTCATACAAGATAGGTGAGACAAAAGAATTGTGTGAAACCTATCTGCCGGATTATGCGATTTTGACTGGGATTAACGAACAGCATCTCGAGCGTTTCGGCTCTTTGGAAAATGAGATCGTTGGTGAGTCCGAATCGGTCGAGTATGTCTTAGGTAATAGGGGTCAGGCAATAGTAAATTTAGGAAATCCTAATATTTCCAAAAAATACTTAAGTAACTTAAGTAACCCAAAGATTTTAGGATATGGAATAGGAACCCACGCTCACCCCCGTGAGCAAAACCTGGAAGGAGCCATTAAAATGGCGGGCATTTTGGGAGTCCATAAGCCTCCTAAATTACTTAAGGAACCTATCCATAGATTATCTCTCCTAAGACGTGGTGGCATGACCATCATTGACGATGCCTACAGCAGTAATACCGATGGCTTTGCGGCAGCTGTAAAGTATCTCAAAAGCTTTCCAGATTGGAAAGTCATCGTAACTCCAGGGATTCCCGAGCTTGGCTCTGCAACCTATGAAATCCATAAAAAATTAGGAGAACAATTGATTGGATTAGACCAAATAATTTTAGTTGGTAAAAATGAGCGGACTAGGGGCTTGGCAGATGGTTTTGGAAAAACCGTCATTTATATTGATAAAGTGACCGAGGCAATAAGCAAAGTATCGGATAGTAAAGCTGTTATTTTATTCGAAAACGACCTGCCGGATAATTACTAGCTTTTTAGCTTTCCACTCTTAAGTGTATTTCCCAAATTGGCCAGGATGTTGGAAGAAAAAGTAGTGATGCGGGAGTTTCTTTCCTCAAACCGCTGTTTTCCTAATTCTATTAATTTGTCCAAAAGCTTGGGAAAGGGCAGATTGGTTTTTTCCCAGAGATAAAATGCCATGCTTCCGGGAAGAGTATTTATTTCATTGATATAAATTGTTTTTTCGTCAGGGGACACCAAAAAATCCACCCGGGCCATTCCTGACCCATCAATTGCCTCAAATGCCTGCTTAGCATACTCTGCAATCTTGGAGGCTGTGGCGGGCTTTATGGGAGCAGGAATGAGCCGCTTGGCCCCAGCCATGCCTTTACCGCCAGACTTGTATTTGTCATCATAAGTTAGGACTTCTTTGGAAGGAACCGGTTGCTCACAAACAGAGGTTATGAGATTGTTGTTATTTCCCAATACCGAAATATTTATTTCCATAAAGCCCTCAGCCGATTCTTCCACGATTACCCGTGAGTCATAAGCTTTGGCTACTTCTATGGCATCTTTTAATTCTTTGGCATTTCTGGCTTTGGTAATGCCAATACTTGATCCGCCATTGCTTGGTTTGACAAACAAGGGGAAGTTTTGGGAAAGTTTTACTTGTGGAATTCCAGAGAACACTTTTTTCTGAGCCAATTTGTCCATGCCGAGAGCCGAAGCCATGACTCCACAGCCTGTGTAGGGGATACCCGCCATTTCCAGAAGACCTTGGACACAGCCATCTTCACCATAAGTCCCATGAAAGGCCAATATTGCACAGTCGATCCTTTCTTGTCTTTTCAGAAAATAATTTTCTGAATTGACAGAGCCGTCCCGCAACACAATTTGAGGCTCTCTAATTTGGTCTAAATTTTTATAAAACTCGGGTTTGAGAAAGTTTGGGTTGCCTTTGATAAACCGGCCGTTTTTGGTAACATAAATAGGTATAATATTGTATTTGTTTTTATCCAGATTGTGCATTACCTGTAATCCCGTAATTACCGACACCTCATGTTCCACCGACCTGCCCCCATAAAGTACTGCAATGTTTATCATATTTCTTCAATTTTAGCACCTAACTTCTTGAGATTCTCAGCAAATTTGGGATGGCCACGGTACAAAGTGTCGGCGTTTAAAATAGTGGTTTGGCCATGAGCCATCATGGCGCACATGGCCATGGAAACTACCGCGCGGATGATATAGGGAGCTTCCAAAGTGGCCCCATGTAGTTTTTTGCCACCCATGACCATCACCCGGTGGGGATCGCAGACCACAATTTCCGCTCCCAGCTTGGTCAATTCCGGAGTCCAATACAATCCGGCTTCGTACATCCAATTGTGGAACAGCACATGGCTATGCCGGGCTTTGAGAGCCAGAGGAATAAAAATAGGCAATAGATCAACCGGGAGAGATGGCCAAGGTTGGGCGCGGACGATAGACGGTGATTGATTAACAGATTGATGGGGTAAAACAGTGGTACTGCCGGAAGTATGTTTTAATTTGATGCCAAATTGAGCAAATTGATACCAGATAGGATCCAGCAGTTTGTGCAAGGTGTGGCGGACGGTAATTTGGCCGCCAGTGGCCGCTCCCAAGGCCAGAAAAGTACTGATTTCGTAATGATCGTCAAGCAGAGTGTGTGCATGGTCCAGGGGCAGTTTTGCTCCGGTTACTTGCAAAATATTGGATCCGGTTCCGGAAATTTTTATTCCGGCCTGAGTTAACATTTGGCACAAGTCCTGAACTTGAGGCTCGCAGGCGGCTCCGAAAATCCGGGTGGTGCCGGGCAGGGAAGTGGCCAACATAATCACATTTTCAGTGACGGTAGGGCTCATTTCCGAAAGCCAAATCTCTCCGGATTTAGCATTTAAGGCATTCATTTTGATGCCATTCTTGTCGTCAATTGTGACTCCCAGATCATGGAAAGCTTGATAATGCGGATCGAGGGTCCGCACTCCCAAGCTACAGCCTCCGGGAAGATCAGCAAAAGCAAATTTGCCAAACCGGGCCAGCATTGGTCCCCAAAGTAGGGAAGTCCCGCGCATATTTCCCAGGTCGTCGCGGGAAATATTGGCCAAATTCAAATTTGAATTGTCCACATGTAAAACACAAGTTTGCTTATCCCACACAATCTTACTGCCCATTTTTTCTAAAATCTTGATGAGTCTATTAACATCGGTAATATCAGGAATGTTTTTTAAGGTAAGTTTCTGAAACAATATTGAAGCCGGTATCATAGCCACGGCCGAGTTTTTGGATCCAGAGGGAGTAATGGTGCCAGACAGCGGTGTCCCGCCGGTAATCTTGATATTCATGCCCCGTCTATTATATCAGGCTGGGATTCTGGGGGCTTAGAGGTTGATTTTATAATCAATCCGGCAACAATAGAATGGATCCAGCATAACACTTCCTTGGAGTTTATGCCGGGTTTTGGTGCCTGCTGTAATCCACTTTTGACACATTTTAGGCAAATCATCTCTGGTGTGGCAAACATAGTATTACTTGATTATACACCTTCTGGGTTATAATTGGGGCATGCAAAAGGTACCGGTGTTGGTGCGGCCCGTTGATAGTAAATTCAAAGTCTGGCAGGGGTTTGGGGATATTAGACCGGAAACGACGTGGGCATATGCAGAATTTGGTGGTCAACATTCCGGAGTGGATTTTTATATGCCTGCAGGGAATGAAGTTAGGTGTTCGTTTGAAGGGGTGGTGGTGAGAAGGGAGTTTCATAAAGGTATGGGGAATGTAGTGGGAGTCAGAAATGGGAATATTGTGGCTTTGTACGCACATTTAAGCGGGTTTAAAATAAATTTTGGTGAAATAGTGGGGGCGGGCGATCCGATTGGATTGTCCGGGAACACCGGTGCGGCAACTTTGCCGGATGTTCCTCACTTGCATTTTGAATTGCGGAATATTACTAAGCCATCGCTTAAAGAAATGGTGTTTGAGCCGGTGTTTGGAAAACCAATTAAACAGTGGAGAGACACATTTACTTACCAGATTAACAATCAAAACACTGTTAAAACCTGGCGCTTTTTGGCACTGAGATATTTAGGTGATGAAGATGGGTGGATAAAGATCAAAGGCGTTAATTCCCAATTAAAAAAGTTAAAAGATGGTACTAAAATTGTTATTCCAAATTATGTTTAGTAACAGAGAAATACCAGCAATAGTTTTGGCGGGCGGGAGAGGAACAAGGATGGGCAAGGGTCTGCCTAAAATTTTGAGACCTTTGTGCGGGAGGCCGTTGATATTTTGGATATTAGATACTCTCAAACAATGTGGACTGAAAAACATAATAATGGTAATCGGCTATAAAGCCAAATTGACAGGAAAGAGCGTAAAAGATGCTGGATATAAAAAAACAAAGTTTGTCAAACAAGATAGGTTATTAGGAACTGCTCACGCTGTAGGGGTTGGATTATCGGTTGTGCCTGAGACGGCGGAAGATACTTTGGTATTATTTGGAGACGACTCGGCTTTATATCGTCCTGCGACCTTGGATAATTTTATAAAGTATCATCAAGAAAACCATGCGAAGGCAACCGTATTGACTGTGATTTCTGATGTCCCTACCTCACTAGGAGGACTACGTAAAGATGATCTGGGGAGAATTGTGGGAGTAGTGTCAAAACAGGAAATGCAAGAGAAAGGCATAAACAGACATAGCATATTGTGCGGTGCTTTATGTTTTGAGACAAAGTGGATAAAAGAAATTTTGAAAAAAATTCCCAAGAACGAAGTAAGCGGAGAGTATCTTTTGCCCGGCTTTATGAAAATTGCCGCGGAAAGAGGAGAATTCACCCAAGAATTTATTCTTCCCGACGCGAGGGAATGGACAAGTATTAATTCTTTGGAAGACCTAAATATAGCGGAAATGTTAAAATTGGAGTTTCTCAATGAGCGAAGCAGTTGATTTCCATGTTCATTATTCTGACCAAACTGGACGGACGGTGGTGGAAGTGGCGGCGGCAAATGGCTTGGTCTGTATCGGGCTGGTGAGGAGACTGGAGATTTCTTCTAATCTTCAGGAATTTGTGGATTTTGGTCGGGATAAGGGTATAAGGGTTGAGCCAGGCGTGGAATGGGTAGCCAGGATTGGGGTAGATAAAGCAGAGTTGATAGCTTTGGGTTTTGATGTTAGTCACCCGGTAGTTAGGAAATATTTTGGTGTGGAGGAAGCGGTAGAAAGAAATGCGGAGATAGCTCGTAGACAAAAGGCTTTTTTGGAAGAAATGGGCTATGTATTTGATGGTACCTCCAATAGGGACATAGAGACAATAAATAAATTGGAGGCCGGACGGATCAGTGAAAAAGCAATCGCCTGGTGCAGACTTCTAATTGGGGCTTCTGGTAATAAAGAAAAAATTGAGAGTTACCTTAACTCTCATGCAAGTTCCTGGAATGAGGCGGTGAAAAATTATGGAAAAATGCCTAGATATTCCAATAAACAAGAATTGTTAGCGAAATTTTTTTGGTCGGAGTTATTTGCGCTGGGGAAACCAGGGTGTTTTCCAACTCCCTCTCAAGGGGCCACGGATGAAATTATTCGGGGGGTTCACGATGCTGGTGGAATAGTGATTTACTCTCCAGAAGGCAGTTTTTCTTGGAAGATTTTTGAGAAATTGGCGGACCTAGGAACCGATGGAGTAATGGGGTGGCATGGAAGCCGCTTGGAGTTAGACAGACAGAGTGTGGCTCGGATACGAAAGAGGGGATTGTTGGTACTAGGCGGAAGCGATTTTGATCCTGAAAAAAATCATTGGCAACTAGGCGTAGGAGACGGAAGGATGTATGTATCATCTCGGCGTCTGAGAGACTATTTGAGTTATAAGTCTAGATATAATCATGCCTGATATTTTTCACCGATGGTGGCGGAATAACCAACATTATTTGGAGTCAGTGTGGGAGGTAGTGAAAAATGGATACCCGGCCAGGAAGTTAATCGTAATTGGAGTGACAGGAACCGATGGCAAGACAACCACCTGTCATTTGATTTATGAGATTCTCAAAAAAGCCGGATTAAAAGTGGCTATGCTTTCGACGGTGGCAGGATATATCGGAGGGGAAGAGATAGACACTGGTTTCCACGTCACTACTCCTGATGCCAGGTTTCTCCAGCCGTTTATAAAAAGAGTTGTCGATGCGGGCATGACTCATTTGATTTTAGAAACTACTTCGCATGGCTTAGACCAGCATCGAGTCTTGGGTTGTAACATAAAAATAGCGGTGATTACAAATATTACTCATGAACACCTCGATTATCATAAAACTATGGCCAATTATATAGCTGCCAAGGCCAAAATATTGCGAGGTGCCCGTGTAGCAGTGCTTAACCAGGATGATCCCGCAACTGCGGGACTTAGCAGTCGAGTAAATCGACTGACAAAAATCGTGCCCTTCACTAAATGGTCCGATAGTAGGCGTAGTTTGGCACTGGCAGGGGATTACAACCGGTATAACATAGCCGCTGCAGCGGCTGTTGTAAAGGAGCTAGGAGTTAGCATTAAGGAGCTAGAAGTGATAAATAACTTTACCGGGATACCCGGTAGGATGGAGGAGATCAAACTAGGTCAAAACTTCCGTGCCATCGTTGATTTTGCTCATACTCCTAACGCACTTGAACAAGTTTTGTCCACACTAAAAAATTCGAAATTCGAATTTCGAAATTCGAAATTAATTTTAGTGTTTGGCTGTGCGGGACTAAGAGATAAATCCAAAAGACCGTTGATGGGACAGATTGCTGTCAAATATGCGGACAAGATTATTATTACGGCCGAGGATCCGAGAACGGAAAAGTTGGATGATATTTATAAAGGTATTATTGGTTCCCTGAGTAATGAGCAATGCGCAATGAGCATTCGCGTGGATGACCGCCAGCAAGCTATAAACAAAGCAGTTAAATTGGCCAAAAAAGGCGATATTGTAATAGTCACAGGCAAAGGTCACGAGAAATCAATGTGTTTTGGCAAGACGGAATTTCCCTGGAGCGACCGGGAGGCTGTGGAGAAGGCCATCAAAATGTTAAAATGATTAAATGAATAAATGGCTAAATCTTGCCCGCGCAGAAGCTCAGGAATTTAAAGAATTTTTGACAGTCTTCGGTCACTTTTTATTTAAGCGCGGTTACCGGGCTTTCAGAGTATTTGAGTGGGGGAAAGGGCTTTTGGCCAAGCTTTTGTACCGTCAACGGGGCCGGTTCAGCCAACCATTTTTACATATGTCCATGGCGGCCTTGGTGGCTCTGGCCGTGGCTCTGGCTCCAGTCTTGGCTACCTCACTACCCAGTAACAGTAATGATCCGCTGGCTGGTCTGACTCCCAGTCAAATGATCCGCGAAGTAACTTCAGATGTTACTTCCACCCAAGAATCGGCCAAAGTCCGTGATTCGGTTCAGGATTATGAGGTCAAGTCGGGAGATACAGTGTCCAAAATAGCCACCGATTTTGGTATAGATACCGATACGGTGCGCTGGGCAAATAATTTGAGCAGTGTAGATGACATCAAACCCGGAAAGATTTTGAAAATTTTGCCGGTTTCCGGCGTTTTACACAAAGTGGCCCGGGGTGAAACCATTTTTTCGATAGCCAAAAAATACTCGACCGGCAGTCAAGGTATTGTTGATTATCCGTTTAATACTTTTGTCGATGACGAGACTTTTTCCCTGGCTGTTGGCCAGGAGCTGATTGTGCCTGATGGCACAGTCCAGAATGTTGTTTACCGGGCCCAGACCACTCCCAATGCCGGAGCAGTTTCAGCCACAGGCAGCTTTGTCTGGCCCATTT
>CAYITQ010000020.1:0-11158 GCA_964366335.1 uncultured Gammaproteobacteria bacterium | reverse complement strand
CTTCAAATCTTCTGAGGATCACGGCCGAATAATACGGACACTCAGGGGTGAGATACAAATACTCGTTCCGGTCCAGATCATGATTGCCCTTGATAGCACATTTGGGATCCGGAGGGACTTCATCGGTGCAAGTTTTGGAATAAATACCAATTTTTTGTGATTTGGCTATTTCATGAGCTGATTTCATGGCCTCTTTACCGCTTCCAGGTTCACTGCGGTAGGAAGCATAGCCCTCCCTGATCATTATTTCATTAATCAGTTTTCCGTCTACATAGACCAGGGCCACGATCCGGCCAAACTTATCAACCACCGGTTCTTTGAGTTGGACTTGCCTCTTTTTTATAAGCTCATCCAGTCTGGCATAACTTTCTGGTCCATAGCAATTGGTCAATTCAGGGGCATCTATACCAAATAGTCGGACTGCCTGTTTATTATTTTCCAAGATAAAAGTATCGCCATCGGCTATTTTATTGACTGTCTCATAGGGATTGACATAATTTTTATAACCAATGGTTGCTGTCGCAACTGCCGTCGCTGTCAGCACAGCTAGACCTATTTTCCTCATATTTTATGTTACCATTTTATATTAAGACATTTTTTCCACGACCGTTAAAAAAATGTCTTAATTGATTATGTTTAAAGAAGTTTGGAAGAAATTGTAATATACTTAAGAGTATGGATGAGAATGCAAAGCTTAATGACGATGTGGTGAAGTTGACCGATAAAGTCAAAGTTGCCCGGATCCCCGACGACCTGCGGATCAAGCTGGATGAAATGCTGATGCGGTTGACCAGGTCTGCCAAATACGGCAATTATGCTGCGGAGTTTGAAAACATGGCCAGGTATATCGATTGGATTTTGGCTTTGCCTTGGCAAAATGCTACCGATGATATTTTGGATTTGGGGCACGCCCGGCAAATATTGGACAAACACCATTATGGTTTGGGAGAACTTAAAGATAGAATCTTGGAATATCTGGCGGTCATGATGCTCAATCAGAGAAAACCGGAAGCCAACTTCCGCGCCCCCATTTTGCTTTTGGTGGGACTGGTAGGTACTGGTAAAACTACCATTGCCAAATCTATTGCTGAGTCTATCGGCCGCAAATTTGTCCGCGTTCCTTTCGGCGGTATGGGTTCGGCTTTGGATTTGCGTGGTCAATCCCGGGTTCACCCCGATGCCGAGCCGGGTTTGATTGTCAAAGCTCTCAAGCTGGCTGGCAGTAATAACTGTGTGATATTGCTTGATGAAATTGACCGGGTGGCCGAATCTACCAGATCCGATATTATGGGAGTTTTAGTCGAGCTACTGGATCCCGGTCAAAATTTTGCTTTTACCGATCACTATCTGGATTATCCGTTTGATTTATCAAAAGTGATGTTTATAGCCACAGCCAATAATACGACCAATGTCAGTACTGCTGTTATGGACCGGCTGGAACCAATCACGATGCCTAGTTACACTGATGAAGAAAAAACGACAATCGCCCGCGATTATGTCCTGCCCAAGGAATTAAAGTCGGCCGCTTTACCTGAAGGGGCTATCAAATTTGACGAATCAGTTTGGCCAAAGTTGGTCCGGCCCTTGGGCTTTGACGGTGGTATCCGGACTCTTGAGCGCACAATCCAAGGAGTCGTCCGCAAAATTGCCAGGCTCTATGTCGAAGGCAAAGCCAAATCATTTTATATTACTCTCGACAATCTCAAACAATTCCTGCCCACCTACTAATGGAGTATAATTAACACATGGCTACAGATCAGATAATATCTCAAATTAAACCCGTATTACTTAAATACGGTGTGACTAAATCCGATCTTTTTGGCTCTTATGCCCGAGGGGATTTTAACGACCAAAGTGATGTGGACGTCTTGGTAGACGTCCCCGATGGTACTTCATTGTTTGACATTATTTATTTGAAGAATGATTTGGAAAAGATATTGGGTCGAGGGGTTGATGTGGTTACTTATGATTCGGTTAGTAAATATTTAAAACCTTACATTTTTCAAAATACTGTTTCGATAATATGACCAGAGATCCTTTAGTTTATATCCATCATGCGCTTGATGCTATAAAAGAGATTGAAGTCTACATAGACGACACACCAACAATAGAAGACTTTATACAAGACAATAAGACTCACGACGCGGTCATCATGCAATTGATGATTGTCGGCGAAGCCTTACGAAATTTACCAAAGGATTTTCTGGTGTCTCACCCAGAGTTGGACACTTCTGGACCAGTGGGTTTAAGAAATGTTTTAGTTCATGAGTATTTTGAAGTAAGTCTCAAAACTGTTTGGGCATTAATAGAAAAAGATTTGCCGAAATTAAAATCGGACTTAGAAAAGTGCCTAGCATGACAATCGAAGAAAAGAAACAAGAACTAGACGAAATTGCTCAAGAAATTAGAGATTTCAAGGGTTTGGAGATTGCCAATAATTGCCTTAATGCAGTCCCCGGTGAAGGAGATCCCGATGCTAAGATTGTGTTTATCGGCGAAGCACCGGGAGCAGATGAAGATGCCCAAGGCAGGCCATTTGTCGGCAGGTCAGGACAACTATTGCGAAACACAATTATCGAAAGCAATATTAAGATAGACAAAGTTTTTATAACCAATATTGTCAAATACAGACCGCCAGAAAATAGAGATCCATCCCCAGAAGAAATTGAGATATGTAGTGATTGGCTGAATCGTCAAATTCAAATAATTGAACCGGCAACAATTGTCACTTTGGGACGTTTTAGTATGGCAAAATTTCTACCAGATGCTAAAATATCCCAAATACACGGGAAGGGCCAAGAAATTGAATATCAAGGTAAAATTTACTTTCTAGTAACCATGTATCACCCAGCCTACGCCATCCGCGGAACATCAAATATGATTGAATTTAAAAAAGATTTCTCAAATTTAAGACCAATGGCTATTAATGCATTAAAATTAAGACGATGTTAAAAATAATATCACTGGGAGGTTTTGGAAATGTCAATTCCAACATGTTTGTCTATGAACTGGAGGATGAGATCCTACTGGTTGATTGTGGTATTGGTTTTCCAACCGAGGAAATGTTGGGAATAGATATCCTAATTCCCGATTTTAGTTACCTAAAAGACAAAATTCACAAAATCAAAGGCCTGATACTGACTCATGGTCACGAAGATCATATTGGCGCACTTCCCTATATTCTTCCTCAAATTCCCAATGTCCCGGTATACGCCAGTAAATTCCCGGCTCACTTAATCATGGCCAAGCTGGCCGAATACAAAAGTATGCCAAAGACCATAAATGTTTTTAATCCGGGAACACCACTCTTTTTAGGTAAATTCAAAATTACTTCCGTGCGGATTTCTCACTCCATTCCCGACTCCACAAATCTGATTATTCAGACACCGGTTGGGACCGTTTATCATGGCAGTGACTTTAAGATTGACTTTACCCCGCTAGACGGAGTAGTACCGGAATTGGGTAAAATTGCCGAGGCCGGAAATCAGGGGATACTCCTGATGTTATCTGATAGTCTGGGTAGTGACAAGCCGGGATATACCCCTTCTGAAAAGACCCTCAACGATATGTTTGAGCGGGAGATATCAAACTGCGAAGGCAAGTTTATCATGACGACCATTGGCAGTAATATCAGCAGATTTAGCCAAGTAATCACGGCCGCTATCAAACACGGCAGGAGAGTCGCTATTGCCGGCCGGTCGATGGAGCGCAATATTAAAGTGGCTTTGGAATTGGGATATATGAAAGTTCCCAATGGCGTATTTGTAGATCTAAAAGAAGTCCGCAAGTTACCTGCCAAAAATGTCTGTGTTCTGATGGCTGGGGCCATGGGCCAAGTCGAATCGGCACTTGGCAGATTGGGTTTGGGTGAACACCGTGATGTGGAAATTAAACCGGGAGATAAAGTACTATTTTCATCGACTCCCATTCCGGGCTCTGAATCCGATGTGGAAAATCTAATAGACCTTCTGACCGAACAGGGCGCTGATGTTGTCCATTCAGGATTAGTAGACGGCCTGCATGTTTCAGGGCATCCTCACCAACAGGAATTATTATTAATGATGAATTTGGTCAAACCTAAATATTTATTACCGATGGGAGGGACTTATCAGCATATGTATCAATATGCCAAGCTTGCAAAATCAATGGGCTATGCACCAGACAAAATATTGTTACCAAAACACAGTCAAACCATAGAAGTTTATCCGGACAATGTCAAAGTTGGTCCGGTAATACCGATTCGGAAAATAATGGTCGATGGCCTTGGGGTGGGGGACGTGGGCAATGTGGTTTTGCGCGACCGGCAAATGCTGGCCAAAGAAGGTATGGTCGTGGCTGTCATTGAGGTGGATCAAAACGATTTGAGTAAAATCATGAATATTGATTTGATTAGCCGGGGGTTTGTCTTTGCCAAAGATGCCGGGGATCTTTTAAATAACGGCGCCATGGAAATTAAAAGAGCAATATCTACACGCCAAGGTAAAATCGATTCCGATAGAGTGGTAAAAAGTGTGGCTGTAGATACTTTGGAAAGATTTTTCTTTCAAAAGACTGCCCGCCGGCCCATGATTTTACCAGTGGTGGTGGAAGTTTAAATTTTTCGAAAATCTATTTATAAATATCTTTTCTGTGACCTACCGCCAAGACCACAATTGTCTCGTCCTCCACGTCAAAAGTCACCCGGTAATCTCCAACTCGAAACCGATATGATCCCAAGTCAAAATCATGTAGACTTTCGGCAAAGATTACCGGAGCTCCACTTTTACACCAGAAGTCTAATTTATCTATTACTCTATCTTTAATCTGATTATCAAGTTTTTTAAATTGCTTTTCTGATTTCTTGGTAAATCCCCAAATCCAGGACATATTTATTTTAAAAGCTTTCTAATTACAGAAGCGGAAACCCTGGGTGACTTTCTGGATTCAGCTATCCGCCTCTTATAGTTTGATGAAGACATCGCCTCCAGATCCTCAGTCAGGCTTTCCCAGCGTCTTTTTGATAACAAAACCCCCAGAGGCTGATCATTTTTGAGGACCGTGTAAAAAGTGCCTGTTCTGTCTGCGTCGGCAAACAAGCGGGTCAGTCCGGCCTGCGCCCCCTGAACATTTATAAATTTTTGATCATTAATTAATTGTTGAATCATTAGATGATTATACAATGATTCTCCAATCCTGTCAAGTTTATAGATTAAACTTTCAGTACCATCAAAAAGGCTTCTTGGGGGATTTCAATGCGCCCTACCGACTTCATCCGGGCCTTACCTTTTTTCTGAATTTTTAAGAGCTTATCTTTTCTGGTCTGGTCTCCCCCGGACAGCTTGGCTATGACATCTTTCCGGTAGGCTTTGATATCAGCTCTGGCCACAATTTTGCCTCCGATAGCTGCCTGGATGGCCACTTCATATTGTTGTCTAGGAATGGCTTGCCGCAATTTATCCACTAAATTTTTTCCGATGAAGTTGACATTTACACGCGGAACAATCTGAGAAAATGCATCCACCCGCTCGGTGTTAACCAGGATATCTAAGCGGACTAAATCAGAAGCCACAAAGCCAATAAATTCATAATCGATAGTCGCATAACCCGAGGAAACACTTTTTAAACGGTCATAAAATTCCCTTAGCATTTCGGCAAACGGCATCTGATACACCAAGCTTACTTGGGTTCCGATATAGGTCATGTCTTGTAACTGGGCCCGGCACGACTGACATAATTGGATTACAGGTCCGATAAATTCATCGGACACAAAGACTGAAAGCCGAATCATAGGTTCCCGTAACTCTTTTATTTGTGATGGGTCGGGCAGATCTCCGGCCTTGGAAATTGTTATTAGTTTATTGTTAATAGTTAATAGTTCATAGGCCACCGACGGGGCGCAGGCAATTAGAGTCAGACCAAATTCGCGTTCCAGTCTCTCCTGAATAATATCGGTGTGCAATAGCCCCAGAGCCCCGATACGAAAGCCGTTTCCCAGGGCCGGTGAATGCTCAGGAAAATAAGTCAGCGCTGAATCGGTCATCTTTAATTTCTCAAGAGCGTCCCGCATCAAATTTATTTCCGCCCCGTCTGTCGGATAAAAACTCATAAAAACCACGGGCATTATCGGGCTGTAGCCAGGTAATACCGAAGTTTTTTCGTCATTCGAGATGGTATCACCCACGGTAAGTAATGAAATGTCCTTAAGAGATGTCACGATATAACCTACTTCACCCGCCGACAATTTTTCAATTATTTTTCTCTGCGGAGCAAATACCCCTACTTCAATGACTTTGATCCAAGTTTTTGTACCCAACAACAATAATTTATCCCCTATTTTTATTTCACCGTCAAACAATCGTATCCAGGCCACGACACCCAAGTGAATATCGTAATTGGAATTAAAAACGAGGGCACGGGTTTGATTTGGAATTTGGGATTTGGGATTTGGGATTTGCTGAATTATTGCAGACAATAATTCTGTTACTCCCTCACCCGTTTTGGCTGAAACCTTAAGAATATCTTCTGGAGAAAAACCAAAAATCTGCTGCATTTGTAAAACTGACTTGTGAATTTCAGCGGTTCCAACATCTATTTTATTGACAACCGGGATAATGACCAACCCCAATTTTTTAGCTTGATTGTAATGAGCCAGGGTCTGGGCTTGAACCCCTTGGGTCGCGTCAACGAGCAAAATTACTCCTTCACAGGCCGCCAGCGATCTGGATACTTCATAACTAAAGTCTACATGACCGGGAGTATCTATCAAATTCAGAATATATTCTGAATCTGCAAATCCGAAATCCGAATTTCGAAATTCGAAAGATTTGATTTTTTGAGAATTTGAATTTTGATCATTGTTTCGTATTTCGTGCTTCGAGTTTCGAATTTTATATATCATCCTCACCGGTGCCAACTTGATAGTAATTCCTCTTTCGCGCTCGATGGGATTGCTGTCCAACATTTGTTCTTTGAGATCGCGTTTAGCAACCGTACCGGTCAGCTCCATCAACCGGTCAGCAAGGGTCGATTTTCCGTGATCTATGTGCGCAACAATTGCGAAATTTCTAATATTTGTCATGGAGAGGTTAATTTTGCTCACTTGTTGGTAAAATAATCGGCTCGGACTGGGCAGGAGCTTTCAAGTAAGTACGCCAGTCGTTTATACGTCTAAACAGACCAAAGACGGAAGACAGTTGGGAGATTTTAAAGACCCAAGACAATGTTAAATATACGGTCATGCCAATTGCAGAGGTAATGATCGTCAGAAACAACAATGGCAGGGTACGGGTAGTATCAAATATATATTGGTCCAGAAGGCGCATCGGAAGCCAGAGACCAAAACCCATAACAATTCCTATTATTCCCATCTTGCCAAGCGGTAACCAGACTTCCATGGGCATTCGTTTTTCAGGAAAGACTTTAAGCGCTAATACTGTGGTCAGAACCACCATTTCACCGATAGCTGTAAACGAAATGGCAAAGGCAATTCCCAGAATTCCCCATCCCCATAATTTGACGGACAGAACACTGAAAAGCACATTGAAAACCGCCCCGGCCAAGCCGATTATTAGCGGGGTTTTAGTATCATGCATAGCGTAATAGGCCCGGATAACCAGCTGTGTGACAGCATAAAATACGGCCGAGATCATAAGAATGGCCATGGTCTTGCCGGTGAGCAGAGTCGCCTCCCAGGGAAATGTCTTGGCTCCGAATACCAACCTGACTATCGGTATACGTAAAATGATAAACAATACACACACCGGCAACGCTAAAAATACTACCTGCAGACACGCGTTCGTCAAAGTTTTCCGAAAACTCTCCCAATCCTGTTTGGCCACGTATGCCGAAAGCGATGGTAGGGCAGCCTGCCCAATTGTCGCCCCAAATAGTAATGTGGGTACGGCATACAGCAGGCGGGCGACATTAAACAAAGACAGCGATCCTGCCGCCAAAAGTGATGACAGCATGATAGCTACAAATTGTTCTATCTGATCAATACCCATGGCCAGAGCCCGGGGTGGCATCAGTCTGGCCACTTCCCAGACGCCGGGATAACGAATATTAAAGCTCAGTGACGGCCTAAATCCAAGTGATAAAGCTGCCGGCAGCTGGATGAGCATGTGGAGAGCCGCCCCCAAGACCATACCCACAGCGGGAGCATAAATTCCCAAAGTTTTGGACAAAAAGACAATTCCCAGAATAATTCCCAGGTTATATGCCAGGGGGGCGATAGCGGGAATTAGAAAACGTTCGTGTGATTGAATCATGCCTGTCAGAAACCCGGAGATACAGAAAAATATTTGGGCCATGAGCATGACTCGCAGGAGATTGGCCATAATAGATATTTGAGTCAGGGAAAAACCCGGAGCTACAAGTCCTGCTAACGGCCGGGCAAAAACAAAGATTATTAAGCTTATACAAATAAAGACTGCCAAAACCACGTTTAGAGTAATTCCTGCCATAGTCCAGGCCTGATGTTCGTTACTGGATAAATATTTACTGAAGATGGGTATAAAGGCCGCGGACAAGGCTCCCATGACCAAAAGCTGAAAGATAGTCTCAGGAATAATCATGGCGGCATAATAGACATCCAAAAGAGCTGCGTTTCCGCCGAAGAAATAAGAAATCAGAAGCCGCGACTTAACCAGACCCAAGAGATGAGCGAGGCCATAGGTCACCATAATAATAAAAGCTGCCGATAAAATACTGGATTGTTTCCGTAGCAATAGTTCCCGCATTATGCTATTATAGCTTCGCTATGCCAATAACAGTAGGGGCGATTCGAAAACAAAGAGCGGACAAGCGTAAAGCTCTGTTGAATCTAAAAACCAAATCAAAATATAAGCGGGCCATTACCATGTCTCGTAAAAAACCAACTAAAAAAAATTTAGGTAGTGTATTTTCCGAACTGGACCGGGCTGCCAAAAAACATGTCATTCACAAAAATAAAGCCGCGCGCTTGAAATCTAGACTTTCAAAGCTGGTATAATTATCGTCATGCCCATCAATCTTCTGCCAAAAACCGAATTTGAGATGTCTTTTTGGGGCCGTTTTCTCAAGTGGTCTCTGACTGCCGGACGCTACATCATCATTCTGACAGAACTTCTGGTCATTGTAGCTTTTATGTCCCGCTTTAAACTAGATCATGATTTGTCAGACCTTAATGATACGATTCTGGGAAAACAGGCACTACTTGAGGCTTCAGCCAATACCGAAAAGGTTCTCCGTCTGACCCAAGCCCGGTTAAATTTTGCGGATCAAAAACAAAAAAATCATCCCGTTCCCAGTGAAGTCATCTCAAAAATAACCGGTCTTCTACCGTCTAGTGTTACCTTAAGTTCAGTCGCTCTGGTGGGCAGTAATCTGACTCTTGAAATGACCTCTCCCTCAGAACAGGAGCTTGGGGTATTAGTTCAAGCCCTTACAACAGACAAAATGTTTAAATCGGTTGATCTGATCAGTGTTGCTTCTGAATCTGAAACCACTATTAAATTTGTTATTAAGATCAAGCTCTAAAAATATGGCGGTTGATTACAAAAATAGTCTTGCGCGTTACCGGAAATACTTGCAGGTAGCGGGAAAACGACCGCTTTTTAGGGCTACCTTGTTTGTTATTCTCTCACTTCTGCTTCTCATCATCTTGGTCTTTTTTGCCCTGCGTCCCACTTTTACTACTATCGGGGGTCTGGTGGGAGATATCAGGACCAAAAAGGAGATTCTGGCCCGCCTGGATGCAAAAATTTCAAATATGCAAAAAATGGTTTCAACCTATCAAGGCATTCAAAACGAAATTTATCTTTTGGACGAGGCTCTACCCATAGGTTCCCAATTTTCCGTGGTTGGAAATTATTTACAGTCTATCGGGGCTGAAAATATCAATCTTAGTGATATAAATTTGTCATCAGGCACACTACCAACTGAAGGTTTGTCGGAAATCGGATTCTCTCTAAGTGTGACAGGAAGTTTTTCTCAAATTCGGGACTCACTATCTAAGATTGAAAACAGCCGGCGTCTGATGAGTGTTACAGATGTCCTGATTTCCAAAAATCCCAGTGGTATACTTAATGCTAATATCAAAGGCACAGCTTATTTTGTTTTTGAAAATTACGAACCATGAGAAAAACTCATTCCTATGATCGCGATATTGTCGCTTTGTTGGTAATAACTTTGGTCACTTTGTCTTCTTGGGTGGGTTTTGAGGTGTACCGGGCTTTTACCAACACCAATATTCCGGATGTCTCAGCCCGCCTGATGCGCCCCCTGGATCCTGCTTTGAATACTGCCCTATTATCTGCCCTCAAGTCCCGTCTGCCATGAGACAAAGGCCAATTACTATTCCCACTTTACTTGGAATATTTGTAGCCATCGGCGGAATTATTGCCGGATTGCTGTTAGTTAAAAATCCTACATATTTAGGCATTTCTGCATCTGGTGAAGAGATTCCCATTGATGTCCGGGTCTCAAATATTTCTGACAATTCTCTGACCGTATCCTGGACCACTGCCAAAGCCACTTCTGGCTTTGTCAAATACAATGATTTGGTCGTCTCCGATGACCGCGATCAGGAACGGGGTAATATCGGAAGTTACTTTACCCATATCGTATCTCTGCGGGGCTTAAAACCCTCGACCAATTACAAAATAAAAATCGGCTCCGGAAAATCAATAAACGAGGGCCAAGAGGTTATGACCGGACCAACTTTACGTAATCCGCCACCAGCTGATGTGATATATGGTCAAGTAAATACTTTGGGGGGAGATCCGGCTGACGGCGCCTTGGTTTATGTTCAAATCCCGGGAATTGTCCCCCAAGTAGCGCTAGTCAAAGCTTCAGGATCTTGGGTAATACCGTTGTCGTTGGCTAGGACCACCGATCTGACCAGTTTTGCTCCATATGATCCACAAACTTCACAAATAAACCTCTTTGTCCAGGCAGGCCCCTTAGGAACATCAACAAAATTATTGTCTTTGGCTGATGCCAGACCTGTTCCCCCCATTATTCTGGGGGAATCCCGAGCGGAGTCGAGGGATGTCCAATCACCGGTTTTAGAAACTGAAACTAAATCAAAATTTACTGAAAGTTCTTTGGATCCGTCAGCCAGTATCAAAGAATCTAAAATAAAACTTAATTCTATCAAGCCCAGAGTTGAAGGCGAAGCACCCGCCGGATCACAAATAAA